>NZ_CEXLVS010000140.1:0-10869 GCF_982684285.1 Salinicola sp.
AACTGGCTAGGGGGTGAGCTGTACGGGGCAGGCTCTGACGGCCAGAAGTTGATGACGTTAGGGGGCACGTTTGTTGCTGGTGCCGCCGCAGCTCGGATGGCTACTGGACCTAAGCCAATTTCCAGCTTCTTTGAAAGGAACCGAATTGCCCAAGCTCGTCAAAGACAATACAAGATGCTTCAGGATAATGAGGGGTTCAACATTAGTCCTACGGGTTGGGATAGATACCCAACCATCGGACGTCAAGGAACATTTATTAGTGACCAGAAAAGTGTTGCGGGGTTGATTGACTCTAGTCCTGTCAACGGAAAAATCTATATATCGAAATCTCAGGCGCTTGGGATAGAGAAAAACATGGGGCTGGAACCGAACTCTCTGTCCGGCGGCTTTAAGGTCAGAAAAGTTACGGGGATAAAGGAGATGTTGCCAAGGAGTCCTCTCGAGGGGAATGATTATTTTCTTGGTCCTGGAAACCATCTACCTGGAGGACATCCTGAAATGGTGATAAAGTCAATTCCGACGAAAGATAATTCGTCCGTTAAGACTCTTTTTGAGGTTTTGATAAATGACTGATGCTTCTAAATTAAGTTACGTAAAAAAAGCTGACCTTGATGATATTTATGTCGTGGTTAAAGAGCCTTCGATTGGTGCAGCGATAGTGGCGCTGGGATTCAAGCTTGATGCAACTGACGGACTCTATAAGCTTAATACTCAAGATGATTTGGAAAAAGCTAGCATTTTCGACAAGCTGAGATCGATTGGGTTACCTTTTATGGGCGGATCCGAGTGGTCTCCGGCTGAAGTGTTCGAATATCTTAGGGAAGATTTGCAGTTACTATCCGGACTCTATGAGAAAGCTGTTTGGATACATCCAGGCGCTGCTAAATTGGAAATGTCTTAATCTTCGATTTATGAGCTTTGCAGGTATTGTTGCATCTGCTGGGTAATATCAGCGCCGCCGGAATATCAACATTAGCCGCGTAAAACCAATGCGTCGCCCGACCGGCTTTTCGCCGATTCTTTCCTTGTCTGGCTATCGCGCATCAATTTTTCAGTCAGAGCTTGGCCAACACCTCAACCCCGCCGCAGCAGCGAGCGCCACCGCGAGGGCGTCATGCCGAAGGCGCGACCGAAGGCGCGGGTCATGTGGCTCTGGTCGGCGAATCCCGCCGAGAGTGCCGCTTCGCTGAGGCTGATGCCGGTGGCAATGTACTGCCTGGCGACATCCAGCCGGCGTAGCGTGAGATAGCGATAGGGGCTGGTGCCGAACAGCGCGCGGAAGTCGCGGGAGAGCGTCCAGCGCTCCTGGCCGGAGATCGACTCCAGGTCGTCCAGCGTCACGCCCTCGTGAGTGTGGGCATCGAGATAGTCCCGAACCCGGCTCGCCGCGCGGTAGTCGGGTGTCGCTCGCGAGCGGGTGATCCGGGTATCGCTGTTGGCTTCCAGTACGTCGGCCAGGTCGGCAATGCCGTTCTCCTCCTCGAGCGCATCCAGAGGTGCCTCGACCGAGGTCAGGAGAAAGCGGACGGCCTCTCTCAATCGCGGGTCCGTCGACAGGCCGCCGGTAATGTGGGGCAGGGTTCTGCCGCCCAGCGCGGTCTGGATCAGCGCCGGGGCGATGTAGAGCATGCGGTAGTGAAACCCGCGCTCGTCGCCGGCGTGGCCATTGTGAGCCTCGTCCGGGTGGAGCACCATGACAGTGCCGGGCAGGCTGTGCCGATAGTCGCGCCGGTAGTGGAAGCTCTGCACCCCATCCAGCGTGATGCCGATGGCGTAGGCATGACCCTGAAAGCGAGCCTCGAGACGCTCGATGCGAGAAGGCGAGGCCACGATGCACCAGTCGGCACTGTTATCGGCCATGGCGGTTCCTGTCATAGCAGCGGTACGACAACGTAATCGAAGAACATCATCGCTGCGACCACGACGAGCAGAATCGCCACGATCCGGTTGCAGAGACGAAAGTATCTCGGTTGATGGATTCGCTTGCCAACGATCTTGCCAGCCCAGAAGTAGAGCGCGGGAGCGCCGCCGCCGCCCAGCGCGATGAGCGCCGAACAGCCGATCAACGCTGTGCCGGTGATTTCCCGGCCCGGGAACATCACCGTAGTGATCGGGATGACGACGAGTGAGTTCTTCGGGTTGAGCAGTTGCATGAAGAATCCATTGCCGAAGCTTAATCTTCCGGAACGGATTTCGTCCCGATCCCCGGCCGCCGTCGGGGTCGATGTGAATACCTTGAACGCCAAGTAGAGAATATAGGCGCTGCCGGCCAGCGCGATATAGGGGATCAGGTCCCGGACGATCAGGATCTGGCCCGCGAAACCGATCACGGCAAACCAGCAGAAGATCGCCAGTGCCACGCCGGCGAAGAACCCCCACGTCTCCCTGAGTGTGGCGCTCAGCCCTTCGTTCAGGCTCAGCAGGTTCACCGGGCCGGGTGTGTACATCACGGTGAACGCGTACAAAACGATCTCCATCTCTTTGCCTCATCGATGACCAGATTCCGGTTGGTTCGACAGGCTAGAGCGCTGAAGGCGGCGAATCTTGAACGATCCTGCAGCGGATGTTCCCGGATGGAGAGGGCGGGCTTTCGATAGCGCGGTGGTCATGGAACGCTTCGAAAAAATCTTCCCCTGAAGCGGGCAATTCGGCATTGGTCAAATTGTCAGCCCGCGAGGCGCGGCGCACACTTTCTGCCCAATCGGCCATTCGGTCCTCCGCCTGCAGGGATGCGTCGTCAATGTCGCAACGCTCGTGAATTTCGAAACGATCGCGATCATCGCCTTTGCCTACCTGGTGGCAGCCTTCGTCAAGGGCGCCACTGGCCTCGGCTTTTCGACCTCCGCGCTGCCCATCCTGGCGCTGGGCCTGGGTCTGAAGTCGGGGATGCCGCTGGTGATCATCCCCTCGCTGGTCAGCAATCTCATCGTGATGCGGCAGGCGGGGCACTTCGGCGAGACGCTGCGACGCTTCTGGCTGATGTTCCTCGCGACCGTTCCCGGCCTGCTGCTCGGTCTCGCCGTGCTGGATCTCATCGATAGTCTCGTGGCCGGGGCAATACTCGGCGTCGTGCTGATCGTCTACGGGGCGTTCACGCTGTTTCGGCCCGGGCGGCCGCTATCGGATCGGTTGGGGCGCAAGCTGGCACCGGTCTCGGGGTTCCTGACGGGACTGGTGAACGGCACGACCGGGTCGCAGGTGATGCCGATTCTGCCGTTCCTGCTGGCGCTGCGGCTCGATCCGAAGCGGTTCATCCAGGCGATCAATATCTCGTTCACGCTGTCGAGCCTGATCATGGCGCTGGGGCTGGCGAAGCTTGGCCTGATGACGGCGGATTCGATCTGGATTTCGCTGGCGGGGCTGGTGCCGGTCTATCTCGGCACCCGGCTTGGCGGGGCCGTGCGCCAGCGGATGGGCGCCGAGTCCTTCCGCAAGGTGGTCCTCATGATGCTGATCGTCTTCGGCGTGGTGCTGGTGGGCAAGACCGCGCTGGCGTAGTCGGCGCCGTGCGGTCCGGCGGGCGAATGTCCAGGATCGAGCGCCAGCGTGGCCTGTCGTCTCGTTCCCGGCGGTGCGAACCGGACTGCTCTCGCGAGGCCTCCTGGGCGTGAAACCCGCGGCGCAAAAAGGCTGCCGCCGCCGAGTGTATCGGCGGCGGCAGCGTGGTTGCGGTGCTCGGCTAGTTTTTCAGCGTCGCATCGCGGCTCTGGATCAGGTTCGAGTAGTGGGGCAGGTGATTGGCGAGAATGCCGCCGAAGCCCTCGATGTCGTTACGCCAGTCGCGATGCAGTTCGCCGGCGACCGAGAACCAGTTCATCAACTGCACGCCGGCCTGGGACATGCGATCCCACGCAGCGTCGCGCACGGTCGTGTTGAAGGTGCCGGAGGCATCGGTGACGACGAACACCTCGTAGCCCGCCTCGCGCGCGGCCAGGGCCGGGAAGGCGACGCAGACATCGGTGACCACGCCGGCGATCAGCAGCTGTTTCCTGCCGGTCTCCTTGACGGCCTGGACGAACTCTTCGTTGTCCCAGGCGTTGATCTGGCCGGGGCGGGCGATATAGGGCGCATCGGGGAACTTCGCCTTCAGCTCCGGCACCAGCGGGCCGTTGGGGCCGTCCTCGAAGCTGGTGGTCAGGATCGTCGGCAGGTCGAAGAACTCGGCGATGTCGGCAAGCGCCATCACGTTGTTCTTGAACTCGTCGGGGCCGAAGTCGCGAACCAGCGATAGCAGTCCGGCCTGATGATCGATCATCAGCACGGCGACATCGTTCTTGTCGAGTCTCTGGTAGGAATAGGCCATCATCCATCTCCTTCTATTATTGAAGAGGCGGGATATCGACGTCGATATCCCGCGGGGCGTCGGGCGTTGGCGAGAACGCCCGAATCCTTCACGCCGTGGTGCCGAACTCTCCGGCCTGGAACTGGCGCATCGAGTCTTCGATCTCCTCGCTCGTGTTCATGACGAACGGCCCGTAGCCGACGACGGGTTCGTCGATCGGTTCCCCGGTCAGCACCAGCAGCTTGGCGTCGTTGTTGGCCTCGACCGCGATCTCGCTGCCTTCCCGCGCGAACAGGGCGAGCTCGGCGTCCCGGGCGATCTTGGTGCCGTTGAGCTGCACGGTGCCGCTGAGCACGACGATCAGCGTGGTGTGGCCTTCCGGCACGCTGAGCGTGGTGAAGCCGCCCCGGTTCAGGCGCAGGTCCCAGACGTTGATGGGGCTGAACGTCCGTGCCGGGCCGCTCGTTCCGGTAAACTCCCCGGCGATCACCGCCAGATGCCCGGCGCCTTCGGCCAGTTCGAGACGGGGGATCTCGGCGGCCTTCAGCGACTGGTAAGCCGGGGGCGCCGATTTGTTCGCGGCCGCCAGGTTCACCCACAGCTGAACGACTTCGAAACGCCCGCCGCGTTCGGTGAAGGCCGGGGAGTGGAACTCCTCGTGGACGATGCCGTTGCCGGCCGTCATCCACTGCACGTCCCCCGGGCCGATGATGCCGCCGTTGCCGGTGGAATCCCGGTGCTCGACTTCGCCGTCGTAGACGATGGTCACGGTCTCGAAGCCGCGATGGGGGTGCGCGCCGACGCCGCGTGGCTTGACCGCCGGGGTGAAATCCCTCGGCCCGGCGTAGTCGAGCATCAGAAACGGCGTGACGTGATGCGCACCCAGGCGGTCGTAGGTGAACAGCGAGCGCACGGGGAAGCCGTTGCCGACCCAGTGGGCCCGAGGAGCGGAATAGATACCCGTGATCTCTTTCACTGTGATCTCCTTCGCCGGTCGTTCGGCGTCCCGTGATGAGGAAGTGCGTCGATGGGATGATTGTACGGGTGGGACGCCGACCCGATTAGCGGGGTAAAATCCAACGCAGCGTCTCATTCATGGAACGATTACATGCAGGATCTCAACGATCTCTACTACTTCGTCCAGGTGGTCGAGCACGGCGGCTTCGCGCCGGCGAGCCGGGCGATCGGGGTGCCGAAGTCCAAGCTGAGTCGGCGTGTGGCCGAGCTCGAGACCCGTATCGGTGTGCGCCTGATCCACCGCACGACGCGCAGCCTGGCCGTCACCGACCTTGGGCGGGCGTACTACGAGCACTGCGCTGCCATGGTGGTGGAGGCCGAGGCGGCCCAGGAGACCATCGACCGCTCGATCGCCGAGCCCCAGGGGCTGGTACGGATGAGCTGCCCGCCGGGCCTGCTCTGCTTCATCGTGGGGGATCTGCTCACCGCGTTCATGGCGAGGCATCCGCTGGTCAGGGTCGAGCTGGAGGCCAGTGGCCGGCGGGTGGATGTGGTTCGGGAGGGGTTCGATCTGGCGATACGGGTGAGATTCCCGCCCATCGAGGACAGCGATCTCAGCCAGCGCCTGCTCTCGCGCAGCCCGCAGCGTCTGATGGCGTCGCCCGCGCTGTTCGAGCGTTTCGCCCGCCCGCGTGTGCCGGGGGATCTCCACGGTTTGCCGTCGCTCGATTGGGAGCGGCCGGGCACGGGCCATACCTGGTGCCTTGAAGGGCCGGATGGGGTGAGTACGCTGATCGATCATCGCCCGCGACTGGTGACCGATGACATGGTCACCCTGCGTCGCGCGGCCCTGGCGGGCCTGGGGGTCGTGCAACTGCCGATGCTGGTGGCGGGGTCGGATATCGCCGAGGGGAGTCTGGTGGACGTCCTACCCGACTGGGTGCCGCGCGACGGCGTGGTCCAGGCGGTGTTCCCTTCGCGACGCGGTCTGTTGCCCGCCGTGCGTTCGCTGCTCGATTTTCTTGCCGACAGCTTTGGCCAGGAAGATGTCACCACGCAGCTTCAACCGCCGGTGCAACCTGGGCATGAAGCCGGGCACTGAGCCATCGCAATGTCGGGCACGCCACGCGTCGGACCGTCACTCTCCGGCGCGTGGCGCAGGTTCCTGCTCCGGGCCCTGACCGTGGGCCGGATTCCTTCGTCGCCCCGATGCCGTCAGCGCTTCAGGAACTCGATGACCAGGCGGGCGATCTCTTCCGGCCGGTCCTCGGGCGAAAAGTGGCCGCACTCATCGAGCACGCTGAGATCCGACCCCGGTATGTCGGCATGCAGGCGATAGGCGTAGTCGACGCTCTGCCAGGCGTCGTCCGCGCCCCAGATCAGCTTGACCGGAATTCGCCCGAGCTCCGGCAGGCGGGCGGCGACCTCCAGGGTGTGCTTCGGGTCGTAGTGGCGTATCTGATGCTGGAACAGGCTGGCCTGGCCGATGGGCCCGCTGATGAAGTCGAGGTAGGTCTCGAGCGCGGATGACTCGAAACGCTGCGGGTCATGGACCGCGGTCAACAACCATTCCCTGAAATGCGCGCGGTGTTCGTCGTCGGGCACCTTGATCAGTCGCTCCAGCCCCGCGGCCATCTGCTGGCGGGTCCTGGGCGACGGATAGCTATCGTAGCTGACGACATCGATCAGCGTCAGCGACTGCAACCGGCGTGGGTGAAACACGCCGAGCCGCTGGGCGATGCCTCCGCCGAAATCGTGGGCCACGATGTGTGCCGTCTCCAGCCCCCAGTGGTCCATCAGGGCTTCCAGCACCGGGACCTGGGCCGAGATCGAGGTGTCGACCGAGGGATCCCGGGGGCGTTCGGAGTGGCCGTAGCCCAGCAGGTCGAAGAGATGGACACGATAGCCCGCCCCGACCAGCCGGGGCACGACATTGCGCCAGATGAGAGAGGAGGAGGGCGTGCCGTGCAGCAGCACGATGGGCTCGCCCTCACCGTAGACGCCGTGGGCGATACGCTTGCCATCGATCAATACGTTGTCGGTCGCGATCGGATTCATGGTGTGGCTCCGTGTGGGTGGGTATCGATGAGCTTGCGAAAGTTCCCTGCATGACACAAATGAGGTTTATGATGGAATCGATCTATTTTTGTCATGGCGTGGGTCGCGTCTTTGCGAACGCGAACCGAAGGGCGAGGAGTACGACGAATGAGTGCGAGGCTGGAGCTTGGCGCGCTACAGGCGCTGGCAGCGATCGTGGAGACGGGTGGAATCACGCGGGCGGCACAGTCGCTGGCGCTGTCTCAGTCGGCGATCTCGCACAAGATCCGCCGGCTGGAAACCGCGCTCGGCTGTGAGCTGCTGACCCGGCGCAGCGGGGCGGGGCTGTTGACGCCGGAGGGCGAGAAACTGCTGGGCTATGCGCGGCGCATCCTGGCACTTCACGACGAGGCGCTCTCCTGCCTGGGGACGGAGCCGTTGCGAGGAAAGATTCGGCTCGGCGTGACCGAGGATACGACCAGCGGCGGCGTGGCCCGTATCCTCGGTCGGTTCGCCCGTCGGCATCCGGATGTCTCGGTGCGGACCCACGTCGGCCAGAGTCTCACCCTGGAGGGGCAGCTCGACCGTGGCGAGATCGACGTCGGCTTCATGCAGGTGTTCGAGCATCGTCAGCGAGTGTCCGATACCGTCGTCGCCAGGGAGCCGCTGCATTGGGTGAAGTCCCGGGACTTCGAGCTGGACATGAGCCGTTCGATACCGTTCGTCGCCTTCGACGACGACTGCTTCTACCGTCAGTGGGCGATGGAGGCGGGGCAGTCGCTCTCCCCGGGCCTGAATACCGTCATGACCTGTGCGAGCGTCGCCGGCGTGAAGTCGGCGGTACTCTCGGGGCTGGGCGTGACGCTGTTGAATCGCCGCCATGTGACGCCGGAGATGGAGGTGATGCAGGCACCGTTTCCCGAGCCGCCGCCGATCGTCTATCTCCTCCGGACCGGGCGACAGCGTCACTCGAGCGCGGTTCGCGGTCTGGTCGGCGCGATAACCGAGGAGGTGGAAACGCCCGCGGTGCCGGGGTGAGATCGTCATGGTTCCCGAGCCGGCGGCGGCCTGCCGGGGGAGGAGAGCCGCATCGGGATGGGCAGGAAAATGAAGACGTTAGGTCGAGACGACAAGATTTTCGCCTTCCGACCAACACACCTGTTGACTATCGGGCGATGAGGGCGCAGACTGGCGATCAGTTGGTTAGCAAGTCGCATATTGTCAGTTGCACTCGAATCATTCGGTAGCCTGGTTATATCCCCTTGTTTTACCCACTACATCGGGTAGCACCCGGCAATCGCAATTACGCGCTAAGCGCATAAGGAATTCGGAACATGGCAACTGGCACAGTTAAGTGGTTCAACGACACTAAAGGCTTTGGCTTCATTTCTCCGGCAGACGGTGGCGACGACCTGTTCGCACACTTCTCCGAGATCCAGGCTGACGGCTTCAAGTCTCTGCAGGACGGTCAGGAAGTTTCTTTCGACGTCACTCAGGGCAAAAAAGGTCTTCAGGCTGCTAACATCAAGCCGCTCTAAGACTTTCGGTAGATCCATCGCCCTAGCGCGATAGAGATTCCAGCACCAAGGCCCGCTCACGCGGGCCTTGGTGTTTTTGCGTTTGCAGCAGAGTGAATGTGAGGCCAAACGTCTCGTAGATACCATTGCTCCGGGCTGCTCATGAGGTCTTCATGCCCAATCGCAGCTACCCAGCGGCCCCCCGAGTCAATCATGTTGGTTTCAGCGTACGCTGCCTGGAATCGACGATACGGTTCTGGTGCGAGTGTTTCGGTGCCACGCTGGTTCGCCAAGGCGAGATGTCCGGCCCGTTTCTCTCCCATGTGACCGGTGCGCCAGATACGACCGTGAAAATGGCCATCGTCGAAATCGATGGTTTTCCTGTCGAGCTGCTGGAGTATGCGCTCGAAGCTGAGGCTCCGCGCGGCGGCGGTTACAGCCAGGGAGTCGCTCATCTCGCGTTCGATGTCGACGACATCGAGGCCACTCTCGGCAGTGTCAGTCTTCACGGCTGGCAGGCGCAGGGCGAGGTTCAGACCATACCGGCAGGCGAGAAGAAAGGAACGAAGGTGATGTATATCGTCGGGCCGGATGGTTGCGTCGTCGAGTTGATGCAGCCACCAAGAGAATTCGCCGAGTGATGAAGCTACAGTGCGACTGCGGTAACGTCAGGCTCTCCGCCCCCGACCCCGCGCAGGTGACTTGCTGCAATTGCGGAATCTGCCGACGTTACATGGCGCTTTGGGGCTATTTTCGCCCTGGTGAGGTAGAGATCGTCACTGGGACGGCGGGCAGGGAGTCGTATCAGCGTGGTGACCGGGAGATCGAGTTCCTGCGTTGCGCCGCGTGCGGTTGTGTGACGCATTACCAGACGCTGGCGGGCGACCCTGACCCCATCGTGGCGGTCAATTTCCGCATGGCGGAAACGCTGCCCCAAGGCGTGACGACGCGCCACGTCGATAACGCGACGCGTTGAATGGAGCGTGAGCCAGCTCTGGCTGGGCGTCTCGGTCGCTGGTGCGGCCGAGACGTGCTCTGCTCGGTGGGGCGATTTTCCGATTCAGCTCTGGCGACGCGATGTCACGCTGCCGAAACGGCGCTTGAACTGGGCGGCACGGCCTTCGGTGCCGACCTCGCGCTGCTTGCCGGTGTAGAACGGGTGGGATGCCGAGGAGATGTCAAGGTGCACGAGGGGATAGGTGTTGCCATCCTCCCACTCGATGGTCTCGTCGGAGGTCATGGTCGAGCCAATCTTGAAATACTGGTTGACGCTGGTGTCGTGGAAGATCACCTGACGATATTCGGGGTGGATGCCGGCTTTCATGGGATTCTCCGTTCGGTTTATTTTGTAATGTTATTACATTTCTTGTTTGCAGGGCAATCGTCCGCGTCATGGGGACGCATCGCCCGCCACGCCTGTGCGAAACGGGGCGGGATCCGCTATCATCGCGTTTCCCCAGCCGGCCAGATAGCCTCTCTCCATGCATAATCTCTACATCCCCGTCGCCGCCATCCTGCTGGCGTTCGCCGTCATCTTCGGTGGGCAGGCCTTGTCGGATAGCCAGGTCGACGACGACATCAAGTCCCTGATCGCCCGGCAACTGGGCGGGGACGACGAGATCGAGTTACAGGCGATGAGAGAGATTCAGAAGGGGTACGGCGTGTGCGGCCAGTATCGGGCCGCCGGGCAGCGCCACTCCTTTTCGCCGTTCTACTACAGCAAGGTCAACGAGCGCGTGACGCTGGGCGCCGAATCCGAGCGGTATCGGCGCCACTGCGGTCACTGAGCGACAGGTTCAAATCTGCTGAAATCGCTCGATGCGCTCCCGGATGGCGTTCTCGGGGCCGATGAGATCCAGCAGGTCCGATTCGGTCAGGCCGATATGCTGATGGCCGCGGGCGATCGAGGTGTAGTTTTCCCCCTCCCGAATCGCCTCCTCGACCAGTAGTGAAAGCTCCTTGCGATCATCAAGCGAGGCGGGGTCGTAGCTCTGTCGCGCACGCTGGAACTGGTTGGCCTGTTCCCTGCGACAGCGCTGCAGCAGACTCTCGGTGATGAACGGTGTGCTTTTCATG
>NZ_CEXLVS010000141.1:0-10829 GCF_982684285.1 Salinicola sp.
CGCACCATCAGCACCCTCGCCCTCAGCCTCACCCTCGCTCTCGGCCTCGCGGCCTGCGCACCGAGCGCCGAGCCGATCGACCTCGAGGAGGGCACCGTGCTGCTCGACGTACGCACCGCCGTCGCCGATTTCGATCCGATGTGCGACAAGGTGCGTGAAGTCATCGACGCGCTGGATGCCCACAAGCCGAGCGGCATCACCGCGGCGGATCAGAAGGAGACGGTGGCCTTCCTCAAGTGGCTGCTCGACGAGCATTTCACGTTCCTCGGCTACGCCGAGAGCCGTTTCGTCGGCAGTGGCAAGAAAGCGCGCAGCGAGCGGGTCGAGGGCAGCGAGCTGGGCGTGCTCAAGCTGGACCAGCCGCGCTACCGGGAGCCCGTGCGATTCGAGCAGGGCGACGGGGCGGCGCTGCTGCACTTCGCCAAGAGCGCCTACCACGCGCGCGTGCACCGTCCGACCTACCCCGATTACATCGCCGTCACGCGCCACGACGCCAAGGGCAAGGCAATTGGCGAGTGGCGCTTCTTCGGCCTGTTCACCTCGCTGGTCTACAACGAATCGCCGCGCACCGTGCCGATTCTTCGCCGCAAGGTCCAGGCGGTCATCGACGCGGCCGGCGTCAATCCGAAAGGGCACAACGGCAAGCTGCTGTTGCAGGTGCTGGAAGTGCATCCCCGCGACGACCTGTTCCAGAGTTCCACCGAGGAGCTGAGCCGAACCGCATTCGGCATTCTCAACATCCGCGAGCGCCGCCGGGTACGCCTGTTCATTCGCGAGGACCGCGCCGGGCAGTTCTACTCCTGCCTGGTATTCGTGCCGCGGGATATCTTCTCGACGGACCTGCGGCTGCGCATCCAGAACCTGCTGTGCGAGGAGCTCGACGCCACCTTCGCCGATTTCAATCCCTACCTCTCCGAGTCGATCCTGGCGCGCATCCAGTTCACGCTGCGTTTCAACGGCGACGAGCCCGTCGATTTCGACAGTCGCGCGCTGGAGAAGAAGGTCATCAACCTGGCGCGCAACTGGCGCGAGGAGCTGCACGGCGCCTTGATCGAGACGCTGGGCGAGGAGGCGGGCAACCGCCGGGCCCAGGCCTTCCGCGATGCCTTCCCCAGCAGCTACCGCGACGACTTCTCCGCGCGGACCGCCGCCAACGACATCCGCCATCTCGAGGCGCTCGACGAGGGCGCCCCGATCGGGGTCAGTCTCTATCACCTGGCGGAGAGCGCCGCCGGTAGCGTCAACCTCAAGCTCTACCATCAGGATACGCCGATCCCGCTCTCCGACATGCTGCCGGTGCTCGAGAACCTGGGGCTGCGGGTCATCAGCGAACGGCCCTACCGCATCGCCAGCGGCCAGCAGACCTACTGGATTCATGATTTCACCTTCGAGTATCGCGGTGCGGGCGATGTCGATCTGGGCGACATGCGCGACAACTTCATCGACGCCTTCACCAGGATCTGGGTCGGTGATGCGGAGAACGATACCTACAACCGGCTGATCATCGGTGCCGACCTGGACTGGCGCCAGGTCGCCGTGCTGCGAGCCTATGCGCGCTACATGAAGCAGCTGCGCATCGGGCTATCCCAGGCCTACATCGCCAATACCCTGGCAGCCCATGCCGATATCACCCGAGGGCTTTCGCGGCTGTTCACGCTGCGCTTCTCCCCCGAGCTCGAGTCCCGTGAAGCGCAGTGCCAGAGCTGCATCGACGAGCTCAACGCCATGCTCGATCAGGTCGCCAGCCTCAACGACGATCTGTTGCTGCGCCGCTACGTCGACCTGATCCTGGCGACCGTCCGTACCAATTTCTTCCAGCCACGCGAGGATGGCAGCGCCAAGGAGTACATCTCGTTCAAGCTGGAGCCGAGCAAGGTGCCCGGCATGCCCAAGCCGCGGCCGATGTTCGAGGTCTTCGTCTATTCGCCGAGGATGGAGGGCGTCCACCTGCGCGGTGGCAAGGTGGCCCGCGGTGGCCTGCGCTGGTCGGACCGCAACGAGGATTTTCGCACCGAGATCCTGGGGCTGATGAAGGCGCAGCAGGTCAAGAATTCGGTCATCGTCCCGGTCGGCGCCAAGGGCGGCTTCATCTGCAAGCGCATGCCGGAAAACGCCGATCGCGACGCGATCCAGGCCGAGGGGGTCGAGTGTTACCGGATCCTGATTCGCGGCCTGCTGGACATCACCGACAATCTCGACGGCACCACGGTGGTGCCGCCGCGCACGGTGGTACGCCACGATCCGGACGATCCCTACCTGGTGGTGGCGGCGGACAAGGGCACGGCGACCTTCTCCGACTACGCCAACGCGATCTCGATCGAGTACGACTTCTGGCTGCGGGACGCCTTCGCCTCCGGTGGCGCCCAGGGCTATGACCACAAGGGGATGGCGATCACCGCCCGCGGCGCCTGGGAGTCGGTCAAGCGTCACTTCCGGGAAATGGGCCTGAACACCCAGAAAGAGACCTTCAGCGTGCTCGGCATCGGCGACATGGCCGGCGATGTCTTCGGCAACGGCATGTTGCTGTCCGACAAGATCCTGCTGGTGGGCGCTTTCAATCACCGGCATATCTTCGTCGATCCGAATCCCGACGCCGCCAAGTCCTTCGCCGAGCGCAAGCGCCTGTTCGCACAGCCGCGCTCGAGCTGGACGGACTACGACGAGAAGCTGATCTCCGAAGGCGGCGGCATCTTCTCCCGCGATGCCAAGTCGGTCCCCATCTCCGCGGCGATGAAGAAGGTCTTCGGTATCAAGGCGGACAAGCTCTCGCCCAACGACCTGATCAACGCGATGCTCAAGTCCAGGGTCGATCTGATCTGGAACGGCGGTATCGGCACCTACGTCAAGGCCTCCAGCGAGAGTCACGCCGACGTCGGCGACAAGGCCAACGACGGCCTGCGCATCGACGGCCGTGAGCTCAACTGCCGTGTGGTCGGCGAGGGCGGCAACCTGGGGCTGACCCAGCGTGGCCGGATGGAGGCTGCGGAGAAGGGCATTCGCGTCAATACCGACTTCATCGACAACGCCGGTGGCGTCAACTGCTCGGATCACGAGGTCAATATCAAGATCCTGCTGGACGGCATCGTCCTGCGCGGCGACATGACCGAGAAGCAGCGCAACCAGTTGCTGGTCGAGATGACGCAAGAGGTCGGTGAACTGGTCGTGCGCGACAACTATCGCCAGACCCAGGCGCTGTCAATCGCCGAACTGCAATCGAAGGAGGGACTGGGACCGTATCGCCGGTTCATCAACGAGCTGGAAGCGGCCGGCAGCCTCGATCGGGAACTGGAGTTCCTGCCCAACGACGAACAGCTGATCGAGCGCGGCAACAACGACGGCGGGCTGACGCTGCCGGAGTTGAGCGTGCTGATCTCCTACGCCAAGAGCACGCTCAAGAGCGATCTGATCGCTCTCGAGTTGCCCTCCGATCCGCAGTTGCAGCAGCACGTGACGAGAGCGTTCCCCGAGACGCTGGCCGAGCGCTACCCGGACGATCTCTACCAGCACCGCCTCAAGCGCGAGATCGTGGCGACCCAGATCGCCAACGATCTGGTCGATCACATGGGGATCACCTTCGTGCGGCAGCTGCGCGACTCCACCGGCGCATCGCGGGTCGAGATCGCCCAGGCCTATGTCATCGCCCGCGACAGTTTCGGATTCAATCAGCTGTGGGAGCAGATCGAGGCGCTGGATTACCGTGTCGACAGCCAGACCCAGTACGCCATGATGCTAGACCTGATGCGGTTGTTGCGTCGGGCGACACGCTGGTTCCTGCGTCACCGGGGCTCGCTCGGCGTCAAGGAGTGCGTCGAGCAGTATGCTCCCCAGTTGGCACAGTTGCAGGAGGATATCGGCAACCGTCTCAGTGGTGACGAGCGTGAAGCCTGGAGCAAGCGGCGTGACGCGCTGGTCAAGGCCAAGGTGCCGGAAGCGCTGGCATCGGTCGTCGCTGCCGCCTCCAGCCTCTATGCCGGACTGGGCATCATCCAGGCGGCGCGGACCAGCGGCGAGAAGATCCAGCGGGTCGCGGAGACCTACTACACCATCGGCCAGCGGCTGGAGCTGCCGCGGATGATGCAGCAGATCAACAGCCTGGAAGTGCGGGACAGCTGGCAGGCGCAGGCGCGGGAGACGTTCCGCGACGACCTCGATCGCCAGCAGCTGGCCTTGACGGTCAAGGTGCTGGGCATGTCGGACGCCCCGCGCGAGATCGAACCCCGGGTCGAGCACTGGCAGGAGTTGCACGCGCCGCTGTTCGAGCGCTGGAACGCCCTGCTGGCGGAGATCGACTCCGGCTCGCAGATCAGCTTTCCGCTGGTCGCCGTGGCCATCCGGGAACTGGTCGACCTTGCCGAGAGCGAAAGCGAGGGCTAAGGTGGCCTGCAGGTCGGGCGGCAGCGATGTCGCCCGCCATCGATGGGTGACTCCCGCCGATCGGGCGACCGGCGAGGCAGTGACCATCAGTGCATAGGTTATTCCGCACGGAGGCGCTCTCCGCAGGCCCTTTAAGGTGCCTCGGGGAGCGTCTCTGTTATGCTTCGGCTCCGATTCGGTCGCAGAGTGCAGAGAGAGGCCCCATGAAGTATCGCGTATTTTCCACCTTATTCGTGGCATTGAGCCTGGCGGGTGCCAGCGGTCAGGTTCTCGCTCAGAGCGAGGCTTTGAAGGACGCTCAGGAAGCGGCCAGCAAGGTCGATCTGACCAAGTTCTTCAAATCCAGTTCGGATGCGCGCAGCCAGAGCTTCTTCTTCGGTGGCGTGCAGCAGCACCCGTTCACCGTCGATGAGGCCGGACGTTACCGCTTCACCAGTTCGACCCTGCCGGGCGAATCCCAGGACTACCGCATCAAGGCCACGCTGATCGACGCCAACGGCAACGTCCTGGCCAAGAGCAGCGGGCTCGGCAACACCGGCGGTCTGGAGATGGAGCAGCGACTCGAACCAGGCAACTACACGCTGCAGGTCTCGGGGCAGAAGTTCGGCACTACCAAGACCGGCGGTAACAGCTTCAACATTCAGGTCGACGCGCTGGACGCCAGCGGCAAGGTGATCGCCGCCGACCAGGGCGGCATCGACAACGGCGGTGGCATCATGTTCGGCGGCCCCGGCAGCAGCGGCCGCACCACTGCCTTCGTCGACGACAAGGACGATGTGGCGACGCTCAGTGCGCCAGGACGCGAAGCGGCCACTGCGGTGGCCGGCGGCACTGCCGCCGGCGTCAGCGAGGGCGCGTCCCAGGGCCCCGACTTCGGCACCGCCAATACCGGCTCGGCGGCCAAGCCGGCGACTGCTGGGCAGGCCAGCGCGCCGGCTGGCGCCTCTGCCCGCGAGCGCCAGCAGGCACCGCTGCCGAGCAGCTTCGACGAGATCGTCGCCGACATCAAGGTGCTGCAGCAGGGCGAAGTGCTCACCTTCGATGTCGCCCAGGCCGGCACGGTTTCCGTCACCAGCTCGACCTTCCCCGGTCACGAAGGCAGCTTCCGCCTTCAGGCCAAGGTGCTTGACGAGAGCGGCCGCACGGTCGCCAGCGACGAGGGCTCGCTGGCCGATGGTAACTTCGATATCGAGACAGTGCTGCAGCCGGGTCGCTATCGGGTCTGGGTCAAGGGGCAGCGGTTCGGCTCGGCGATGAACTCGGTCAACAACTATACCCTGCGGATCCAGCAGCTCGACTCACAGTAACCGGCATGCATTCGCGGTACCAAACCCGGCGCCCCGGCGCCGGGTTTGTCGTTCCCTCTCAGGGGCTTGCTCCCGGGCGGAGAGTTTCTCCCCAAGGAGTTCGTCCCGAGGCGCCAAGGTGGGATATACTCGCCCGCCGCTAGAAGACTCCCTTCGTTACCGACGAGACTTTCCATGTACGCCCTCGTTCGCTCGCTGTTGTTTCGGCTGGAGCCGGAAACCGCACACGGCCGGACGGTGTCCGCATTGGACACCGCCCATCGTGCCCGTCTGTCCGGCCTGCTGGGCGATACCTACGTCGCCTCCAGCGCCGTCGACCTGATGGGGCTGACGTTTCCCAATCGGGTGGGGTTGGCTGCCGGTCTGGACAAGAACGCCGATCATCTGGATGCCCTAGGCGCGCTGGGTTTCGGTTTCGTCGAAGTCGGCACCGTCACGCCCAAGCCACAGCAGGGTAATCCCAGGCCGCGCCTGTTCCGGCTGACCGGGCCGCAGGCGATCATCAATCGAATGGGGTTCAACAATGCCGGGGTCGATCACCTGGTCGCGAATGTCCGCCGGAGTCGCTACAACGGCGTCATCGGCGTCAACATCGGCAAGAACCTGACGACGCCGGTCGAGCGGGCGGTGGACGATTACGTGACGTGCCTGCGCAAGGCGCACGGGGCGGCGCATTACATTACGGTGAACATCTCTTCGCCCAACACGCCGGGGCTGCGCAACCTGCAGTTCGGCGATCATCTCGATACGCTGCTGAGCGCGCTGAAGGCCGAGGTGACCAGGCTCGACGCCGAGCAGGGGCGCCGCGTACCGCTGGCGGTCAAGATCGCGCCGGACATGACGCTGGACGAGATGGCGCTGGTGGCCAATACGCTACGGGCGAACGATATCGATGGCGTCATCGCCACCAATACCACGGTGTCCCGCGAGCACGTGACGGGAATGCCCCACGCGCACGAAGCCGGCGGTCTTTCGGGAGCGCCGCTGTTCGCCAGTTCGACCGCGGTGGTCCGGGAGTTGAGACGGCTGTTGCCGACGATGCCGATCATTGGCGCGGGAGGAATCGACAGCGGTGTGCGCGCCAGCGAGAAGTGCCAGGCGGGTGCCGATCTGGTGCAGATCTACACGGGATTCATCTATCGCGGCCCCGAGCTGATCGGTGAGTGTGTGCGAGCCACCCAGGCCGATGGCTCGACTCATCGATGATGCCATGGCGGATAGCGACCGACGGCTCAGTAAAAAGGCCCGCCAGCGGCGAGCCTTGTGAGTACCGAAATGGCATCATCGTCCATATCGACTATGTCATGACCGTAGGGTTCTTGTGGATACCCGAAACGCCCGTCATACCGGCCCATTGGTCTCCGCGACCCTCACGCCAACCGCTCATCCAGTTTTCGCGCAGATTCACATCCTGGCTCGGACACTCGTCGCGTGAGCGACCGACCACCCCCGCCTTGTAGCCGTGGAGAAATGCCCGCTGGTTGCGATCACGTTTCTGTCGTTTCATCGTGTAGTAGCCTCTTGTCAGAACAAGTGCATCTCCTGAGGAAAACGACAGTCAGCCGGGCGGCATCTAGCCAAATCCGACGGACTGTCCGCGAAAACGTCCGGACAGGCAAACCGCATGCGTTGTTTCGTAGCTACGACTGTTAGCTTTAGCCGAAATGAGAAATGATGTCGATAGGCGTTTTGTCATAAAGCCCTCCCTTCACCGAATTCACAGGAATATGACCGCTCCATAACGGTCGGATGACGCCGCCATGAAAGACGATAACTCGCTGTTAAGCCTCCACATCACCTGCCCGTGGGGAATCGAATCCCTGCTGGCCGAAGAGATCGTCGAACTGGGCGGCGAGATACAAAAAACTACCGTCGCCGGCCTTCATGCGCTGGCCGATCGCTCGACGGTGTATCGCATCTGCCTGTGGTCGCGATTGGCGAACCGGGTGATCCTGACGCTGAGACGCGAAGCCAACTGCGAAGCGCCGGCGTCGATCGTCGAGGCGGTCAAGAACATGCGCTGGGCGGAGCTGCTCAAACCCGGCCAGACGCTGGCAGTGGACTTTCATGGTCACTCTCCAGCCATCCGGCATACGCGCTTCGGCGCCCAGGTGGTCAAGGATGGCGTGGTCGAGGCGCTGCGCGCGGCAGGTCGGGAACGACCGGAAATCGCGCCCCGCGACGCGGACGTCAGGCTGTTCGCTCACCTGCACAAGGGTCAGTTGCTGGCCGGTATCGACCTGGTTGGGGCGAGCCTGCACCAGCGCGGGTATCGTCGTGATTCGGGGCATGCACCGCTCAAGGAGAATCTCGCCGCGGCGCTGCTGACGCGTGCCGACTGGCCGGCGCGGGCCAGGCGTGGCGAGCCGCTCGTCGACCCGATGTGCGGCGCCGGCACGCTGCTGATCGAAGCGGCGATGATGGCGGCCGACATGGCGCCACAACTGAACCGGGAACGCTTCGCCTTCGAGACGCTGGCCGACTTCGATGCCGAGGCCTGGCATCTCCTGCGGCGCGAGGCGCAGGCGCGTGCCAACGTCGGCCGGCGCCGCGCCAGATCGCGCCTGTTCGGCCTGGACCAGAGCCCGCAAGCCATTGGTGCGGCGAGGAGTAATGCCATGCGTGCCGGCATCCCCGCCCTGATCACGCTGGCCGGCGGCTCGGTGAAGGCGCTCGAATGCCCGGCCGAGCTCCAGGAGGGGGAGAGCGGCAGGACCGGGCTGGTGGTGACCAACCCGCCCTATGGCGAGCGGCTGGGCGAGTTGCCCGAGCTGGTCGCACTCTACAGCGATCTCGGCGAACGGATGCGTCGGCATTTCCCGGGATGGCAGCTGGCCCTGTTCACCGGCAATCCGGACCTGGGTCACCGACTCGGGCTGCGGGCTCACAAGCAGTATGCGTTCAAGAACGGTCCGCTCGACTGCAAGCTGCTGCTGATCGATATCGCCGGTCGCGAGGCGGCGGGCGAGGAGAGTGAACCGTCGGATCCGGCACCGCGGGAGAGCGTGCTGAGCGAGGGCGCCCAGATGTTCGCCAATCGCCTGCAGAAGAATCGCAAGCGGCTGAGCAAGTGGCTCAAGAAGTCCGGGGAGGCTTGCTATCGACTCTACGATGCCGACATGCCGGAGTACGCCCTGGCCATCGATGTCTACGGGCATCAGGTCCATGTCCAGGAGTACGCGGCGCCGAAATCGGTCGATCCGGGCAGGGCGCAGCGCCGCCTGATGGACGCGTTGAGCGCGATTCCGGTTGCCCTGGACGTGCGGCCCGAGCAGATCCACTACAAGCAGCGCGAGCGCCAGAGCGGCAAGGCGCAGTATCGCAAGCAGGGCGACAGCGGCGACCGTTTCGTGGTCACGGAAGGGAGCGCCAGACTGTGGGTGAACCTCAAGGACTATCTCGATACCGGCCTGTTCCTGGATCATCGGCCGGTGCGGCGTCTACTGGCCGAGAAAGCCGGCGGCAAGCGCTTCCTGAACCTGTTCTGCTATACCGGCACGGCGACGGTGCAGGCCGCGCTGGGTGGCGCGGATGACAGCGTCAGCGTGGATCTCTCGAATACCTACCTGGAGTGGGCGAAGGACAACTTCAGCTTGAACAAGCTCGACCCCGGCCGGCATCGGGTCGTGCGCGACGATTGTCTGCGCTGGCTGGAGACGGCGGGAGGGGAGTTCGATCTGATCTTCATGGATCCGCCGACCTTCTCGAACTCCAAGCGCATGGAGGGCACGCTGGACATCCAGCGCGACCACGTCCGCCTGATCGAACTGGCCATGGCGCGCCTGGCGCCGACGGGAGAGCTGATCTTCTCCAACAATCAGCAGCGGTTCAGCCTGGATGCGTCACTGGCGTCGCGCTATCGGGTCGAGGAGATCACCGCTCGGACCTATGACCCGGACTTCACCCGGCGGGCCAACCTGCATCACTGCTTCCGTATCCGCCACGCTGGCTGACGCCTTGGGCCGTACTCAGTCAAGTAGCGACAGCTGGGCCACGGCGTGCCGTCCTTCCGGGGTATCGTCCTCGGCTTCCAGCACCTTGCGGTAGCCGCGCGCCGTCTGTATGTGCGACAGGTCGTCGACCCACATCATGGCCTGATCGTAGCTGTCGGCGACGGCATGCTTGAGGCCGCCGTACTGAGTGCCGATCTGGCCCCAGGCGCGACTGTAGATCCAGTCGCCAAACATGTCCTGATGCAGATGGACCAGGACGTAGTCATGTTCACTTTCCCAACGGACGATCACGCGGACTCCTGCTGCTTGGTGCTCATCGCTTGTTCATCGCGAATGGCCGGCCTAATATGGCTGCGCCGAGCGTCGTGGCTCCAGAGCCCCGCGATGCACCCGGCGTCAGGCTCCATTGTAAAGCAAGCCCCGTAGAAATCGACGCCGGTTTCGAGGCGTTGCATGCGACCGCTATCCGATACCGCCTGACGCCGGATTCGAACGAAACAAGAGGGTAGTCATGCGTATCCTGGTGGACGAGAACATTCCGCTGGCGGAAGAATTCTTCGGCGAATTGGGAGAGATCACGCGCCAGCCCGGCCGCGAAATGACCGCGGCCAGTCTCCGCGGACACGACATTCTGGTGGTCCGCTCGATCACCCAGGTTGACGAAGCCCTGCTGGAAGGGGCCGACAAGCTGAAATTCGTCGGCACCTGCACCATCGGCACCGATCATGTCGACACGGCGCTGCTGGCCGAACGGGGCATCGGCTTTGCCAGCGCTCCTGGCAGCAACGCCGATTCGGTGGTCGATTACGTGCTTTCCAGTCTGCTGCTGCTGTCCGAGGAGGATGGTTTCTCGCTCTCGGGCAAGACCGTCGGCATCGTCGGTGCCGGCAATGTCGGCGGTCGTCTGGCGGCGCGCCTGGACAATCTGGACGTCGACTGCCTGATCTGCGATCCGCCGCGAGCCGAGGCCGAGGGCCGCGAGGATTTCCTCGACCTGGACGCGTTGATCGAGCGGGCCGATATCGTCTGCCTGCACACCCCCCTGGTGGCCGCTGGCGAACACGCCACTCATCACCTCATGGATCGTCGCCGCATCGACGCCCTCGAGCCGGGCACGGTGCTGATCAACGCCGGGCGAGGTGACTGTCTCGACGGTGACGCCCTGCGCGAGCGTCTCGAGCGTTATGCGAAGGGC
>NZ_CEXLVS010000142.1:0-10715 GCF_982684285.1 Salinicola sp.
ACATGGGCTACCACTGGCTCATGGCCAGGCAGGATGGCACGGTGCTGGAACCCGAAGCGGAGATCATGGACTTCGCCCGGGAGTGGGAAGCGTGCATCTACCACCTGCCGCTGCGCAGCGTGGAGCAGTTCTTCGCCCGGATCGGCAACTACGTCTCCAGTGCGGCAAAGCAGGAGAAGCACAACCGCTTGAGTCAGTTCTTCATCGACAACCCGCACATCAACCGTCAGCACTTCTTCGAGATGTGCATCGCGCCCGAACCGAGCTATCCGAGCTACGAGGTGCTCAAGCAGGAGATGGGGCCAGCCATCGAGGAGATGGTGCTGATGGCGTTCACCAAGCTGATGGTGAAGCCCCGGATCGACATCGGCCGAGCGCTGGCGCCGGCCAGCCACTGAGGGCAGCCATCGAGACGGAAGGCGCGGCATCACGGGCAGTAAAGTTCGGCGGCCAGGTGGCGATCACCTGGCCGCTGGTCGTATCGGCACCCGGGGTTTCGGTCCGGGCACAGCGGGGACGCGGGATCAGGAGGCGACCGGCAGGCGGGAGTCCCAGAGCAGGCGTTCGATGGGGGAGACGTTGGCCGTCAAGTGCGAGACGGCGTTGACCACGGCGAGATCGATGCCGGGCCGGCTGTAGAAACCACCGTTGACCTGGGTGGCGTGAATGACCGTGCGGGCGAAGCTCCCGAACAGCCGGCGATCCGGCCCGATCGGGTGGCGCCAGAAATCGTCCAGCGAACTGGGGGCGGTGAGTCCGGGCATGCGGTAGATCGCCTCGCCGAGCGCCAGGGTCGGGCACTCGCTCTCCAACGCCATCAGCCCCTCGTTGCCGTTGATCGTGATCAGGCCCGAGGCGTGCTCGATCAGCGCGGGGAGATTCCCGGCGGGTATCGAGACCAATCGCTCGCCGAGTCCGGTCGTCGCCGCGAGATCCCTCAACTGCCGGGTGCAGGCGGCATCGGCACGGCACGCGGGATCGACGATGGCCAGCCGGGTGTGGCCCGGGGCGAACCGGGCAAAGGACTCGACTACCCGGGACACGCCCGCCCGAAGGTCGGCGTAGGGTGAATGAAACCGGATTCGGGGGTCGTCGGCGGGCTGCAGCGGGAACAGGTAGTAAGGCTTCCCGCTGGCGATCAATGTCCGCTGCAGGCAGTCGGCGCGTCGACGCTGCAGACCGCTGAGTGGTGCGATCGCCCGTCCGTGGCGAATTCCCGCCGGGAACCCGGCCTGACCCCGGCCGTGCCGAAACAGAAGCGGGGTGGCGAGATCCGCCATGCGGTAGCCGAACGCCCGGGCGGCGCACCTGGCGAACGCCGTTTCGAACGGTCGTGGGGGGAGCTGCCGGGGAAGCGTCGGGCCGATGGCGTGGTACCACTCGGGGTCCCGGGGCAGCAGCGAATGACCGTCGGTGCCCTCGCGTTCCAGGGTGATCCAGTAGGGCTGGAAGTAGCCCGGCGCCAGGATGTGGCTGCGGATGCCGCGTCGACGGGCGGCGCGTACCACTTCCTTGTGGGCTGGCCGGTTGTCGTCGAAGGCCACCTGGTCGGTGATGCCGTGGCGCCGCCAGAGATCGGTGACGAACTCTGCCAGCATCGGCCAGGGGTCTCGGAAGGTCTCGGCGTGGCGCCCCTGCCAGGCAACCTGGTCGCCGAGCGTGAAGTTGACCTTGACGACCTTGTGCCCGTCGTCGGTCAGCCGCTGCCCGAGCTGGCTGAGGAACGGGGAGCCCGGGCCTTGCAGAAACAGAAAAGCTCGCCTTGCGGGGAACATCGTCTCGATCCCTCTGTGCAGGTAGACGTCGTCGGCGAAAGCGCCATGACGGGACGTGCCTTCAGCGGTATGTCCCGGGGAGAGCCAGCGACGAAGTCGGCGCAGGGGCTGCCGGTCGCCCGACGCAGGGGCAATGAGACGGGCGGTGACACCGAATCGCCATCCCGGGGGCGGGTAGGCACGGCCTGACTGTAACGCGGCACGATGGGGCTGCCATGCCGCGTTTTGGTAAATCTGGCGGTGGTTTAAATCGTCTTGGGAGGATGAGGCTTGTCAGCCTCGGCGGGCGGGGCGTTCAGCGCGGGCAGGGTCGCCAGCAGCGTGTCGATGGTGGTATCACGGAAGAAGGCGACCAGTCGTTCGCTTCGGCTCGGGCCGATGCCCGGGAACGTCTGCCAGTCCGCTGCCGAGCGTGCGCGGAGGGTCGCCAGTGGCACCGCGAGAGCGGAATCAAGCACGGCTTCGGGCAGTGGCGGCATGCCCAGCGCGATCAGCCAGCGCACTGGCCGCTTCGATTCCGCGGCGTGGAAGGCCTCGAACCACTGCCGGGCCCTTGCCTCTCCGACCCCGGGCAGCGACTGCAGCTGGTCGATCTCCAGCGTCCGCCAGGAGAGCAGGCCGTCGACCAGGCCGGCATCGACGAGGGCGCTCCAGGCGGCGGGCCCGACGCCGGTCATGTCCAGCCCCTGCTTGCCGCCGAGCCAGGCCAGGCGCGCCAGGAACTGCTCGCGACAGCCCGCTGACGGGGCGAGACAGGAGAGGGCGTCGTAGCGCGTGGCGTCCGGCAGCGACAGGGCGGCACGCGGCGTGGCCGGGATGACGACTCGCTCGATTCGGGGAATGGTGGCGCCGGCGAGAGCGACCTCCACCTGATCGCCGGGCCGCACGTCCAGCGCTTTCCAGTGGTCCACCGATCCCAGGCTGACCGAGCCGACCTCGCGGTCGTCGAGGAGAACGGGCTCCAGCCGGGCAACGGGCGTCAGGCGTCCGGTGCGTCCCACCGAGACGTCGATCGCCTCGACCACGGCCAGCGTTCGCGCGGCCGGGTATTTCCAGGCGACGGACCAGTTGGGCGGCTCCGCTTGCCAGGAGGCGCCGGGCGGCCGTTCGCGGCGCTTGATGACGACGCCGTCGGAGGCGAAGGGCAGCGGGGCGTGGTACCAGCGATTCCGCCACTGCTCCACCTGGGAGAGTCGACTGACCGATCGGGTATAGCTGGCCGTGTCGGGAAAGCCGAGCTGCGCCAGCCGCTCGAGCCGGTCGTCACCGGTTCGGGGGCCATCCGGCCAGGCCCAGGCGAAGAAGCCGATCTGCCGGGCCTCCGCCGCGGTCAGCTCGTGCCGGTTCAGCAGCCCCGCCACCCGGGAGCGCGCCGAGGCGCCGCCATCCCGGGCCTGTACGTGATCGGCCAGGCGCAGGTAGAGCTCGCCCTGCAGGGTCACCGCTTCGTCGGTCGGCAACCGTTCCGGGATGCTGTCGATCCGTCTGACCGACGCGGTCCAGTCCTGTCCCTTCTCTCCATCGCCGCGACTGATGGCGCGTTGGAGGCGGCCTTCGCGATAGACGAGCGTCACGGCGACACCGTCGACCTTGGGCTGGATCCAGAGTGGCCGCTTCGGCTGTCTGGACAGCCATTCGCCGACGGCCCGGCGATCGGGAAGCTTGTCGAGCCCGGTCTGGGCGTAGGGGTGTTCGAGTTCGTCCCGAGCCGAGACGGGCGTGGGCTGTCGGGGCGGTGGGGCATCCGGGTCGAGGCAGCGGCGCCACTGCCGCCAGCGGCGTCTGGCTTCGTCGTAGACGCTGTCGTCGACCAGGCGCTCACCGCGCTGGTAGTAAGCCTCGTCCCACGCCTGCAGGCGTCGGGTCAGCTCGTCGTAGCTCGCGTGCCGTGCTGTCAGGCTCTTGCCCGGAGGGCACGCAGCGCCGGGCTCGGCTGCGTGGGCATGGGGCACTCCCGCTACGCTCAACCAGGCCAACATCACGGCCCGAATCCCTATTGCCAGCATGTCGTCATCGCTCCGGGGTCTATGACTCCTTCAACGACCGCTCGGCGATTTTCTTGATCCGCGGGATGCGGCAGGCGTGGGGGACGAGGCGAGATGAGACCAGGTCAGACGACGAAGCCCCGCGACACGAACCGACTTCACCGAGTCGGGGGTTCGATATCGCGGGGCTCTGTCGTTTCAGGACCCGGGTTCGCCTGGTCCCGAATCGGGCCAGAGCGCGACGATCAGCTCTTGGAGGTCAGCTTCACGTAGTCCAGCAGGATCTGGGATGTCTCCTGCAGTTCGGCGCGGTCGATGGGCTTGGCGTCATCCGAATCGGGCACTTCGTCTTCACCGCCGTCCTGGCCATCGTCGTTGCCCTGGGCATCGCCATTGTCCTGGCCCGTGCCGTCGTTCCGATCCCTGGCATCGGTCCAGTCGTCGAGCGGTTCCATGCCCAGCGAGCGCCGTCGCTGATTCTCCAGCGCCAGCTGCTCGGCTTCCTGGGCGTCCATCTCGCGCTGACGCTGCTCCCTGTTGAGGCTGATGCTGGTCTGCTGCTCGCGCAGCCGCTTGCTCAGCTGCGCCTGCTTTTCCAGATAGACGAAATCGGGGTCATTGGCGATGCGCTGCTCGTGGCGATCCTGCAGCGCCTCGAGGTAGCGCCAGGGCTCGCCGTAAAGGCGATATTGCACCGGCCGCACCCGATCCCAGGGCAGGGCGTTGTCGAGGGCGCTCTCGCCGATCTCGTCCGGGTCGATCAGGCTCGGATAGATGATGTCCGGCTCGACGCCGCGGTGCTGCGTGCTCTCCCCCGAAATGCGATAGAACTTGGCCCGGGTCAGCTTGATCTGCCCATGGCTGAGGTCGGTCAGTGTCTGCACGGTACCCTTGCCGAAAGTCCGGGTTCCGACGACCAGGCCTCGGCCGTAGTCCTGAATCGCGCCGGCAAAGATCTCCGAGGCGGAAGCGGATAGCCGATTGACCAGGACGGCGAGCGGGCCGTCGTAGGCGACGCCGGTATCGGTGTCTCCGTAGAGGTTGATGCGGCCGCGGGCATCGCGTACCTGGACGGTGGGGCCGCGATCGATGAACAGCCCGATCATCGAGTTGGCTTCCTGCAGGGCACCGCCGCCATCGTTGCGCAGGTCGAGCACGATACCCTCGACGTGTTCGGCCTTGAGCTTGTCGATCTCCTTGGCCACGTCGCGGGTGGTGCTGCGGTAGTCGGACTCTCCGGCCTGCCAGGCATCGAAGTCGACGTAGAAGGCCGGCACGGTGATGATGCCGATCTTGTGCGTCTCGCCATCGCGCTGGATCTCCTCGACCCGGCTATGAGCGGCCTGATCCTCGAGCTTGACGGTATCCCGGGTGATCTTGACGGTATGGGTCCGGGTCACGTCGACGGCCTTGGCGGGGATGATGTCCAGCCGTACCGTCGAGCCTTTCGGTCCGCGGATCAGGTCGACCACCTCATCGAGGCGCATGCCGACCACATTGACCATGTCGCCATCCTCGTCCTGACCCACGGCCACGATACGATCCGCCGGCTGCAGCACGCCGGCCTTGTCCGCCGGCCCGCCGGGGACCAGGCTCGACACCTTGACGTACTCGCCGTCGCTCTGCAGCAGCGCGCCGATGCCTTCCAGGGAGAGGCGCATCTGGATATCGAAGGACTCGCTCTGCTGCGGCGAGAAGTATTCGGTATGCGGATCCACCGTGCCGGTCACCGCCGACATCAGCAGCACCAGGACGTCTTCGGCATTGGTCTGGCGCACGCGGTTGAGCTGGTTGGCGTAGCGGTCGTGGAGCGTCTTCTGGATCTCCTCCGGAGTCTGATCGCTCAGCGACAGCGTCAACGCGGCGTTCTCCAGACGCTTGTTCCAGAGATCGTCCAGCGCGCTTTCGCTGCCTGCCCAGGAGGAGTCCTCGCGGTCCAGTGCCAGACGTTCGTTGCTGGTGTAGTCGTAGTCGATGCCACGGTCGACCTTGTCCACCAGCCACTGGAGCCGTGCCTCCACGCGATCCTGATAGCGTGAATAGAATGCATAGACGCGGTCCAGATCGCCCGACTTGATGGCGTCATCGAGCGACGTGTCCAGATCGTTGAAATTATCGACGTCGCGCTGCAGCAGGTAGGCCCGCTGGTCGTCCAGCACGTCGAGCAGGCGCTGGAAGGCGCGCTTCGACCAGTCGTCGTCGAGGTCGACTCCCGAATAGGAGCCGTACTGCAGTGACTCGGCGACTTCACTCGCCGCCTGGCGCTGATCGTCGGTTGGGGTGGGACCGGCCAGCGCCGTGACGCTCCATGCCAGCAGTAGCAAACACATGGCCGCGTGCCGAGCGGCGACAGTCAGGGTCATCAATGAAGCACTCCCGGTTTCCTGTACACTCTCTGTTCCCTAGAAGACCACCGGATCCATGAATCTTTTTCAGGTCCGGGCCTATTGTAGCAGTCAGTCCGCATGACTACAGATCGACATCCGAGGAAACCCATGTCAGACCACGCCGCCGACAAGGCTCTCGAAGATCGCTTGCTCGATTTTCTCCAGCGTTCACCCTCTCCCTGGCACGCCACCGCGAATCTCGTGGCCATGCTGGAGGCGGCAGGATATCGGCCGCTCAAGGAAACTGACAGCTGGAAGTTGTCCCCGGGCGAAAAATATTACGTGACGCGCAACGATAGTGCCTTGATCGCGTTTCAGCTACCGGCATCGTCTTTCGAGACCCTGCGCATGGTGGGGGCCCACACCGATAGTCCGGCCTTGCGTCTCAAACCGCAACCGGCGATCGTCAACAAAGGCTGGCTGCAGCTGGGCGTCCAGGTCTACGGCGGCGCGCTGCTGGCGCCCTGGTTCGACCGTGACCTGGGGCTTGCCGGGCGCGTTCACGTCCGCCGTGCCGACGGGAGGCTCCAGGCGGTCCTGCTCAACGTGAAGGAGCCGGTGGCGATCATACCCAGCCTGGCGATCCACATGGATCGCGAAGCCAACAACGGCCGGCCGCTGAACCCGCAGACGCAGATGGCGCCGCTGTTGATGCAGGGCGGCGATGCGCCCGACCTGGATCGCCTGCTGAAGCAGTGGATCGAGCGCGAACACGGACTCGAAGTGGCGGATATCGTCGATTTCGAGCTGGGGTTCTATGACGTCCAGCCGCCTTCGCGGGTCGGAGTCGGCGGCGAGATGATCGCCAGCGCGCGGCTGGACAACCTGCTCTCCTGTTTCATCGGCATCGAAGCGCTGTTGGCCTGCGACGGTCGGCAGGGTGCGCTGTTCGTCGCCAACGATCATGAAGAGGTCGGCAGTGCCAGCGCCTGCGGCGCCCAGGGCCCCTTCCTGGCCGATGTGCTGCGCCGGCTCAACGCCGCGCTCGGCGAGGCGGGCGACGAGGGGTTCGTGCGGCTGATCCAGCGCTCGCTGATGGTCTCCTGCGACAACGCCCATGCCGTGCATCCCAATTTCGCGGACAAGCACGACGCCAACCACGGACCGGCGCTCAACGCCGGCCCGGTGATCAAGGTCAACGCCAGCCAGCGCTATGCGACCAACAGCACGACGGCAGCGCTGTTCCACGATCTCTGCCGGGAGGCGGACGTGCCCGTGCAGCAGTTCGTGACACGAGCGGACATGGGGTGCGGCAGCACCATCGGCCCGATCACCGCCACCGAGCTGGGCGTGCCGACCATCGACGTGGGTGTGCCGCAGTTCGGCATGCACTCGATTCGCGAGACCGCCGGTAGCCGCGATCCGGCGTATCTGATCCGGGCGCTGACGGCGTTCTTCAATCGGCCGTCGCTGGCGATTGATTGAGACGTCGGGCAAATTGACTGGGTAAACGCGAAACACGTTATGGTCCGGCCTTGCCGCCATCTGGCCTTCGATACAGAGAAGAAGACATGCTCAAGACCCCTTACCTGCTTTTCCTGGGCGATGTGCCCGACCCGTTGTCCGCCAAGGTGGCGCAGGGCATCCGTGACTGGCGCCCGGAATATGCGTTGGGGCAGTATCGGTTGCCGGGCTGCCAGGCGGACATGAAGCTGCCCGACCTGACGATCGATGAGGCGGTCGCGCAGGGTGCCCGGACGCTGGTGATCGGCGCGGCCAATCGTGGCGGGGTGATCTCCCGCAGCTGGATCGCGGTGCTCGAGGAGGCGCTGGCCGCCGGGATGGATATCGCTTCCGGCCTGCACAATCTGCTGCGCGACGAGCCGGTGCTGGTCGAGGCGGCGGAGAAGCATGGCGGACGCCTCGTCGATGTACGCGTACCGCAGGTCCAGTACCCGATCGGCGACGGCAAGCCGCGTCGGGGCAAACGGTGCCTGGCGGTGGGAACGGACTGCTCCATCGGCAAGATGTACACGGCGCTGGCGCTGGATATCGCGCTGCGCGAACGCGGCGTGAAATCGAGCTTCCGTGCCACCGGCCAGACCGGGATCCTGATCACCGGCGAGGGTGTGCCGCTGGATGCCGTCGTCGCCGACTTCATGGCCGGGTCGATCGAGTGGCTGACGCCGGACAACGACGATGACCACTGGGACGTCATCGAAGGGCAGGGCAGCCTGTTCCATCCCTCCTACTCCGGCGTGACGCTGGCGCTGATCCACGGCGGCCAGCCCGATGCGCTGATCCTCTGTCACGAGCCGACGCGCACGCATATGCGCGGCTTGCCGCATTACCAGTTGCCGACGCTCGAACAGCTGCGCGATACCGCGCTGCGGCTGGCCCGGGTGGTGAACCCGGCGTGCCAGGTCGTCGGCGTCTCGGTCAACACCGCCGCCATGCCCGCCGACGAGGCGGATCGCTATCTCCAGGCGCTCGAGTCGCGGCTGGGGTTGCCGTGCGTCGACCCCTATCGCCAGGGCGCCGAGCGGCTGGCGGAGGCGGTGGCGACATGCTGAGACTGAGCGTCGAGGAGCAGGTCTTCCCGCTCGCCGAGGTGTTCACCATCTCCCGCGGTTCACGCACCGAGGCGCGGGTCGTGGTGGCGACGTTGAGCGACGGCGTTCACGCCGGACGCGGCGAGTGCGTGCCCTACGCGCACTATGGCGAGTCGATGGCGAGCGTCATCGCGCAGATCGAATCGCTGCGGGACGACCTGGCCAACGGGCTGGATCGTGAAGCGTTGCAGGCTCGGCTGCCGGCCGGTGCGGCGCGCAATGCGGTGGATTGCGCGTTCTGGGATCTCGAGGCCAAGCGCAGTGGATCTCCGGTCTGGCAACTCGCCGGGCTGTCAGCGCCGGTGGCCGAAGTCACGGCTTTCACGCTGTCGCTCGATACCCCGGAGATGATGCGCGACAAGGCCAGGCGTCATGCCGCACGTCCCCTGCTGAAGCTGAAGCTGGGCGGCGAGGGCGATATCGAGCGCCTGCGGGCGGTGCGCGAGGGGGCGCCGGATTCGCGGATCATCGTCGATGCCAACGAGGGCTGGGATCGCGACACCTATCAGCGCCTGGCGCCGGCACTGCTCGAGTTGGGAATCGACATGGTGGAGCAGCCGCTGCCCGCCGCGGATGACGCATCACTGGCGGAGATCGAGCGGCCGTTGCCGGTGTGTGCCGACGAGGCCTGTCATGACCGCACGTCGCTACCCGACCTGGTCGGCCGCTACGACATGATCAATATCAAGCTCGACAAGACCGGTGGCCTGACCGAAGCTCTGGCGCTCAGGCGCGAGGCGCAGGCCTTGGGGTTCGAAGTGATGGTGGGCTGCATGGTGGGGTCGTCGCTGTCGATGGCGCCGGCACTGCTGGTGGCCCAGGGGGCCGCCGTGGTGGATCTCGACGGGCCGCTGTTGCTGGCCCGGGATCGCGAGCATGGCATGCGCTTCGACGCCGAGGGCATCCATCCGGCTTCACCGCGGCTGTGGGGCTGAAGGGCCACGTCGCGCAAGGATCGAGACAAGAGAGATGGATGAAATGACGCAGCGCACGGTGTACGTGAATGGCGAGTATGTCCCGGAGCGGGAGGCCAGGGTGTCGATCTTCGACCGCGGGTTCCTGCTCGCCGATGGCGTCTACGAGGTCTCTTCGGTGCTGGGCGGCAAGCTGATCGACTTCCCCGGCCACATGGGGCGCCTGAAACGCTCGGCCGCCGCGCTCGAGCTGGCGCTTCCGTTGGATGAGGAGGCGCTGCTGGCGATCCACCGCGAGCTGATTCGGCGCAACGCACTGGATGAGGGCATGGTCTACCTCCAGTTGACCCGGGGCAGCGCCGGCGACCGGGACTTTCACTACCCCGACGCCGATACCCAGCCCACGCTGGTGCTGTTCACCCAGGCCAGGTCGCTGGTCGACGCCCGCAGTGGCAGGGAGGGTATCCGCGTGGCCACGCAGCCCGACTGGCGCTGGGCGCGGCGTGATATCAAGACGGTGCAGCTGCTCTATCCCGCCATGGCCAAGATGGCGGCCGCTGCTGCCGGGGCCGACGACGCCTGGCTGGTCGAGGACGGCATGGTGACCGAAGGGGCTTCCAACAACGCCTGGATGCTGACCCGCGACGGGGCCCTGGTGCCCCGCGAACTCTCTCCCGCCATCCTGCCGGGCATTACCCGGGCCGTGGTCATGGAGCTCGCCGAAGCGCTGTCGTTGCGGATCGAGGAGCGGGCGTTCAGCGTCGAGGAGGCACGGGAGGCCAGGGAGTGCTTCGTGACATCGGCGTCTTCCTTCGTCACGCCGGTCATCGCGATCGACGACGTCCCGATCGGCGACGGACGCCCCGGCGAGGTGGCCCGGCGCTTGCGAGCGGCGTATATCGAGGAGAGTCGCCGACGCGCCCTCTGAGCCACCGTCGGCCGGCTCGAGCAGTCGGCCGATCGCGACCCAGCCAGAAACGACAAAGCCCGCCGATCGCAAGAACGGCGGGCTTTGTCGTGGTATCTGGTGGCTACGCCCTGATTCGAACAGGGGACCCCATCATTATGAGTGATGTGCTCTAACCAGCTGAGCTACGTAGCC
>NZ_CEXLVS010000143.1:0-4111 GCF_982684285.1 Salinicola sp.
CTGCAGAATCTCCAGGACGCCATCGCCGTAGATGTCCTCGCCGCTCTTCGCATGCTTTTTCAGGATGGCGAAGATGATGTCCTGCTTGCGTGAGCGCGCCAGATTGTCGATGCCCATCTCTCGGGCGATATCCAGCAGTTCAGGAACGGATTTTTGCTTGAGTTCGGTTAGATTCATGAGTTCGGTCAGAGAGGGCTCGTGTCGCAGGCAATGACTTTTGCCGAGATAGAAAAGAAGGACAAGAGGCGGTCAGTTCAAACGCCGCGCGGCGCGTTCAGTCGTCCCAGAAGCCAGGCGCTTCGCATGGTCTATTGGCCCTGCCATCAACGCAGGTCGGGATGCCGACTTGGCGTGTGGTGAAGGTGCCGGGAGAGCGATTCGATTCGCCTGCAATCTCGCGGAAAGAGTCATCCGAAAGAGTTGTCGCTATCCAAAAATCGGCGTTGGCCGAGAATCGGTACTGGGATTGACTGACGACTTGGGGGACCGCGACGCGGTCGAGAAGCATTCGGAACAGGCGAACGTCCAGATGGTAGACAAGCTATCTTCCGAAAGCAAGTCACGATATGGAGATATTGAACCATGAGGTCAAGTCTCCGCAAGGCCAACGCCTAATGACGCGTACACTCCTCGCCCAGCTGCAACAATTGCTGTTCCGACAATGCCCCGACTCGTGTCAGCCGAGGCTCCCCGTCGACGAACAGAATCATCGTGGGCGTTCCCTTGACCCCGTAACGTTCGGCCAGCGTCGGCTCGCGGTCCACATCCACCACGCCCACCGGCACACCGCGGATCGACTCGTGCGAAATCGAGGAGAGCCGGGACAACAGCGTTTCGCAGGGCTGACACCAGTCGGCGACGAAGATCGCCAGCCAGGGCGATTCCCGCGTTTCACGCTGCTGCTCGAAAGTCTCGCTGTTCAGATGATGCCGCGGTGGCTGCATGAGCATCCGTCTCGATCGTGAAGGTGACCTCGTCGTGCAGCATGCCTGCCACCCCGACGATTGACAAGGCCACGCCCCCACCGCAATCTTGAGCCACCCGACGCAGGGTCTCGGATGCCAGGGACGACGCGGCGTCGGCGTTGTCCTGTGGACATCCATCTTTCACGCCAGCCTTCGAGGACGCCACGCCATGAGCGGGAAGTCGACCGCCAAAGACGCGACGCGCCGTCTGGCCGCCATCGATCTCGGTTCCAACAGTTTTCATCTGCTGGTGGCCAACTATCAGGACAGTCAGCTGCAGGTCGTCGCCAAGATGGGCGAGAAAGTCCAGCTCGCAGCCGGACTGGACGACCAGGAGAACTTCACCGACGCGGCCATGGATCGGGCAATGGCGTGCCTGGAACGCTTTGCGCCTTTCGTTGCCGGCGTCGCTGCCGCCGATCTGCGCATCGTCGGCACCAATGCGCTCCGCTCGGCGCGTAATGCGCGCGTGCTGATCGATCGTGCCGAGGCCATGATCGGCCATCCGATCGAGATCATCGGCGGTCGCGAAGAAGCCCGCCTGATCTACCTGGGGGCCGCCCATGCGCTGGCCGAGGTCCACGGCCGACGCCTGATCGTCGATATCGGCGGCGGGTCCACCGAGTTCATCATCGGCGAGGATTTCGCACCGCAGGCGCTGGAGAGCCTTCATATGGGCTGTGTCGCCTATACCGGCGCGTTCTTCGCCAATGGAGAGCTCAGCGAGAAGCGTTTCCGCCGCGCCGAGATGGCCGCGCTGTCCGAACTGGCCAATATCCAGCGCCAGTACTGCCGGCTGGGATGGCAGGACCCGATCGGCTCCAGCGGCACGATCAAGGCGGTGGCGGCCGTGATCGGTGCACGGGGAGACGGCGACGCCACGCTGATCGAACGCGACGCGCTGATGAAGCTGCGCAAAAGGCTGGTCGGCTTCGGACAACTGGACAAGGTCGCCATGGAAGGCCTCAAGGAGGACCGGGCACGCGTGTTCCCGGCTGGGGTCGCCATCCTCTGCGCGGTGTTCGAGGCCTTCGATCTCCAGCGCATGCGCTACTCCGACGGCGCGCTGCGTGAAGGCGTGCTGTTCGACCTGATCGGCCGCAACACCCCGGAGGACTCCCGCCGTCACAGCGTGGAACTGCTGATGCGGCGCTACAGCGTCGAGGCGTCCCATGCCGATCATGTGACGCAGACGGCCATGGTCGCTTTCGACCAGGTGAGCGAGTCCTGGGCCCTCGGCGAGGAACAGCGGCTATTCCTGGTCTGGGCGGCTCAGTTGCACGAGATCGGACTGGCGATCTCCCACAGCCAGTTCCATCGCCACGGCGCCTACCTCATCGAGTACTCCGACCTGACCGGTTTCTCGCGTCCCGAGCAGCAGGCGCTGGCCTTCCTGGTACGCGCGCATCGGCGCAAGTTTGCCCAGCGGGAGCTGGAGGCGCTGCCCGGAGCCATACAGCCGACCTACTGTCGGCTGGCCCGCCTGCTGCGCCTGGCAGTGATGCTCAATCATCCGCGTCCGGAGCAGGCGCCGGTCGATTTCCGGCTGACCTGCAACGGTGACGATCTGCACCTCTCGCTGCCGGAGATCAGCTTTCAGGCGCTACTGCTCAACGACCTCGAACAGGAAGCCGATTATCAGAAGGCCGCGGGCCTGGCGCTGACTTACGACGTGTGAACGCGACGCCACTTCAGGCGTCGTCTTCAAAGCGTGCATCCTCCATCGGGCGAGTCGGCAGCGCCGTCTGTCGCCACCCTTCCGCCGTCAGCACACCCAGCACGGCGACGAGTTCCCCGCCTTGCCACACCAGCGGTAGCCGATCGCGCTGCCAGGGTGGAATGCCGGCCTCCTGGAACAGCCGCTTGATATCCCGCGCGCCCCTGCCAGCCAGGCGCATGGTCTCGCCGCCCCGTCGCAGGCCGACTCGCAACATCGGCCTGGCGGCGTCATGCGACGAGGATCGCAGCTCCCATGAATGACGCCCCCAGGGCGTCTCGAGCGGACCCTGTCCATCCCAGAACCGCTGCCAGTCGAGATCGATCGCCGCCAGCGGCGCCATCAGAAACAGATGATGGCGCCAGATTCGCGCCTCGCCCCCTGCCCAGGCGATAGCGGGCAACCGGTCCCCACCGGCTACGCTCACCTGGCGCTCGAGCTCGGTCAGGCGTTTGGCCGGCGGGGCGGGCAGCCCTTGACGTTGAAGTGCATGGCGCACCAGCAGGCGCAGGCGGGACGGGCGCAACGTGCGCAGTGTCGTCAACGGCAGGCGCTCCGGGTCGCCACCGGCGCGGGCGAGATCGATCTCCGCCAGCTCTCCCAGTAGTTCGTCGGCTTCCTGCAGATGCGCGACGCTGCGCCCCACGGCGTCGGCAGCCCGCGGCCAGCGCTCGGCCAGCCGCGGCACTACCCGGTGACGCAGGAAGTTGCGGTCGTGCCGGAGATGGTGGTTGGAGGGGTCCTCGCACCAGGCGATGCCCCGCTGCCGGGCCTCCTGCGCGAGATCGGACCGGGGCAGCGCCAACCAGGGACGCTCGATTCGGAGCCCCCGCCACTGCCGCGTCGCGGGCATGCCCGCCAGACCTCGCACGCCGCTGCCCCGCAGCGCCGCCAACAGGAACGTCTCGGCCTGGTCGTCAGCGTGCTGCGCCAGCCACAGACGGTCGCCGGCAGAGAGCGTTTCGGCGAAGGCCCGGTAGCGGGCTTCCCGGGCCGCGGCCTCGAGCCCCCGCCCCGCCGGCTCTACCTCGACATGGGCCACGCTCAACGGCACTGCCAGCGCCTGGCACAGCTCCCGACAGTGCAGCTCGAAATCGCCCGCCGCCGCCTGCAGCCCGTGGTTGACGTGGATCGCCCGCAGCGCGATGCCGCGCCGCCGTGCCAGTGGGGCCACCATGTGCAACAGCAGCGAGGAATCGAGTCCACCGGAGAGCGCCACCCAGACGACACACCCCGGCACATGATCCGCCAGGGCGTCATCGACAAATCGTTGTAGCGTCATATTTCAACTCCTCCTGGGCGCAGGAAGAGAGGCTTCGAGGACGACCAGATCAGCCCACAAACTAGAGTGACTGCGCGAGCGGCACTCAGACAAGGCGAGCCCGAGCGAGGATGCGCAGTGTAGTTCGCTACATGAGCAGTCCGAGCG
>NZ_CEXLVS010000143.1:4121-10709 GCF_982684285.1 Salinicola sp.
GGGCCTGTTTCGCCCGCCCCCGCCGCCGCCCCCGCTCGCCCTCAACGCCGTCTGAGTGAGCGCCGCCAGTCATTTTTACTGCGGGGCGCCGTAAGACATCAGACGCTGATACCGCCGTTCGAGCAACGTCTCGGTATCCATCGCCTGCAGCCGGTCCAGACTGCCCGCCAGCGCTTCCCTCACCTTGTCGGCGGTCTTGCGCGGATTGCGGTGGGCGCCACCCAGCGGCTCTTCGATCAGCGTATCCACGAAGCCCAGCTCCTTCAGACGCGAGGCGGTGATGCCCATGGCGTGCGCGGCCTCCGACGCTTTCTCGGCGCTCTTCCAAAGAATCGAGGCACAGCCTTCCGGGGAGATGACCGAATAGGTGGAGTACTGCAGCATCTGCAGCTCGTCGCAGACCCCGATGGCCAGTGCACCACCGGAACCGCCCTCGCCGATGACCGTGGCGATGATCGGCGTCTTCAATCGCGACATCACCGCCAGGTTGTAGGCGATCGCTTCCGACTGGCCACGCTCCTCGGCATCGATCCCGGGATAGGCACCAGGTGTGTCGATGAAGGTCAGCACCGGCATCTTGAAACGCTCGGCCATCTCCATCAGGCGGCACGCCTTGCGGTAGCCCTCGGGACGCGGCATGCCGAAGTTGCGCCGCACCTTCTCCTTCACGTCGCGGCCCTTCTGATGCCCGATGACCATCACCGGCTTGTCGTCGAGGCGCGCCACGCCACCCACCAGGGCGGCATCGTCGGCGAAATGGCGATCGCCATGCAGCTCGTCGAAGTCGGTGAAGATGCTGTCGAGGTAGTCCAGCGTATAGGGCCGCTGCGGGTGGCGAGACAGCTGCGTCACCTGCCAGGCAGTCAGGTCACGGAAGATCTGCTCGGTAAGTTTGCGGCTCTTCTCCTCGAGCTTGCCGATCTCGTCGCTCAGGCTGATGCGGCTATCGTTACCGACCAGGCGCAGCTCTTCGATCTTGGCCTGAAGTTCGGCAATCGGTTGTTCAAAGTCTAGATAATTGGGATTCATAGAGCTTCTACTGTGTGATCCTGGCAAGCTTCGGTGTCTGAAATACGAGCGACTGGCGTGCCGCGAAACGGATTATTATCGCACCTTCACGAGTGTTAGCAAGGAGCTGCACCCGGCGCTGCGTCAGCCGCCGCGGTAACGCAAGGCGACGTTTTCATAGCCCTCGACCTCGCGAAGTGCGGTCATCAGCTCGTCGCTGGGCGACACTCTCCACGAGGCCGCCAGCTCGAAACAGCCGCTGGCCTTGGCGTTGCGATAGCGTACGCGCACCGGCAGACCGGAGCCGCTCAGCCACGGCGAGAGGCTGTCGTGCAAGGTGCGGGAGAAACGCCCATTGAGCCGGCCACCGTCGACGGAGAGCTCCACCGCCTCGCCGAAGCGAGCACGCGCATCGGCCATCAGAGTGACGTCCTTGCTGCGCAGACGCAAACCGCCGGAGTAGTCGTCGCTGGAGACTTCGCCCTCGATGATCAGCACCTGGTCGGCGGTGAGCTTCCCGCGCACCTGATCGAACAGCTCGCCGAACAGCGAGGCTTCGATACGACCGGTGCGGTCATCGAGGGTGACGAACGCCATGGTGTCGCCACGCTTGGACTTCATGGTCCGCATCGCGACGACCAGCCCGGCGACCCGCTGGGGCTCTCGCGACGGCTTGAGGTCGACGATGCGAGTCGCCACGAAGCGCTTGAGCTCGTGCTCGTACTCATCGATCGGGTGGCCGGTGAGATAGAGGCCGAGCGTATCCTTCTCGCCGGCCAGTCGCTCCTTGTCGCTCCAGTCCCGGGCGTGCCGGTAGTCGGCATAGATGTCCTGATTCTCGTCGGCGTCGACGAACGCCTCGCCGAACATGTCCATCATCCCCAGGTTCTGGTTGGCCTGGTTCTGCGACGCCGCCTTGATGGCCGCATCCAGGGAGGCCGCCAGCACCGCTCGCGACGGCCCCAGCGTATCCAGCGCGCCGGAGCGGATCAGGGCTTCGAGGGTGCGCTTGTTCATGCGCTTGCCGTCGATGCGGCGACAGAAATCGAACAGATCGGAGAATCCGCCTTCGGCTTCCCGCGCCTCGACAATGGCACCGATCGGCCCCTCGCCGACCCCGCGAATCGCGCCGAGCCCGTAGACCACCTGGCCGTCCTCGTCGACGGTGAACTTGTAGGCCCCGACGTTGACGTTGGGCGGTGTCACCGTCAGCCCGATGTGGCGGCACTCCTCGATCAGGGGCACGACCTTGTCGAGGTTGTCCATCTCCGTCGAGAGCACCGCCGCCATGAATGGCGCGGGATAGTGCGCCTTCAGCCAGGCGGTCTGGTAGGAGACCAGGCCGTAGGCGGCCGAGTGCGACTTGTTGAAGCCGTAGCCGGCGAACTTCTCCACCAGGTCGAACAGGTTGCCGGCCAGATCCTTGTCGATGCCGTTGGCGGCGCACCCCTCCATGAAACCGGCGCGCTGCTTGGCCATCTCCTCGGGCTTCTTCTTGCCCATGGCACGACGCAGCATGTCGGCCTGGCCCAGCGTATAGCCCGCCAGCACCTGGGCGATCTGCATCACCTGCTCCTGGTAGAGGATGATGCCGTAGGTCGGCTCCAATACCGGTTTGAGCAGTTCGTGCTGGTAGTCCGGGTGGGGATAGGCGAGCTCGGCGCGGCCGTGCTTGCGGTTGATGAAGTCGTCGACCATGCCGGACTGCAGCGGCCCCGGGCGGAACAGCGCGACGAGGGCGATCATGTCCTCCAGCGAATCCGGCTGCAGCCGCTTGATCAGCTCCTTCATGCCCCGGGATTCGAGCTGGAACACCGCCGTGGTCTCGGCCTTCTTGAGCATGTCGAAGGTCGGCTTGTCGTCGAGCGGGATGGTGCTGATGTCGAGCGGGCCGACACCATCGCGCGCCCGCACCACGTCGACCATCTCCAGTGCCCAGTCGATGATGGTGAGCGTGCGCAGGCCGAGGAAGTCGAACTTGACCAGCCCGGCGTCCTCGACGTCGTTCTTGTCGAACTGCACCACCAGCCCCGAACCGTTCTCCTCGCACAGCAGCGGCGAGAAGTCGGTCAGCTTGGTCGGGGCGATGACGACGCCCCCGGCGTGCTTGCCGGTGCCCCGGGTGATGCCCTCGAGCTTGAGCGCCATCTCCCAGATCTCGGCGGCCTCCTCGTCGTACTCGAGGTACTCCTTGAGCTGCGGCTCCTGCTCGATCGCCTTGGCCAGGGTCATGCCGACCTCGAACGGAATCAGCTTGGAGAGCTTGTCCCCCATCGAATAGGGCTTGCCCTGGGCGCGCGCCACGTCGCGCACCACCGCCTTGGCGGCCATGGTACCGAAGGTGACGATCTGGGAGACCGCGTTGCGGCCGTAGCGGTCGGCCACGTAGTCGATGACCCGGTCGCGTTTCTCCATGCAGAAGTCGACGTCGAAGTCGGGCATCGAGACACGCTCCGGATTGAGGAAGCGTTCGAACAGCAGGTCATATTCCAGCGGATCGAGATCGGTGATCTTGAGCACGTAGGCGACCAGCGAGCCGGCACCCGAACCTCGCCCCGGGCCGACGGGGATGTCGTTGTCCTTGGCCCACTGGATGAAGTCCATCACGATCAGGAAGTAGCCGGGGAACCCCATCTTGAGGATGATATCGAGCTCGAAGTCGAGCCGCTTGCGGTACTCCGGCTCGTGCTCTGCCAGCGATCGCCCCGGATAGATCGGCGTATCGCCACCGAACAGTTGATTCAGACGATCGGTGAGACCGTCGTGGGAGATCTTGCGGAAGAACTCGTCCTGGGTCAGGCCCTCGGGAATCGGGTACTCGGGCAGGAATATCTCGCCCAGACGCACGCTGGCACTGCAGCGGGCGGCGATCATCACGCTGTTCTCGAGCGCCTCGGGGATATCGGCGAAGAGTTCGGCCATCTCCTCCGGCGTCTTCAGATACTGCTCTTCGCTGTAGCGTTTCTCGCGGCGGGGATCTTCCAGCGCCTTGCCCTCGCCGATCGAGACGCGGGTCTCGTGGGCCCAATAGTCGTCGCGTTCGAGAAAGCGCACGTCATTGGTCGCCACCACCGGCACACCGCTCTCGCTGGCCAGGCGAACGGAGTGATGCACGCACTCCTCGTCGTACTGGCGGCCGGTACGCTGCAGCTCGAGATAGAAACGCCCGGGAAAATGTCGCTGCCACTCCTCCAGCAGCTGCCGCGCGGTGGCCACCTGCTCGGCGATCAGGAAACGCCCGATCTCCCCCTCCCGGGCGCCGGACAGCGCGATGAGTCCCTCGTTCTGCTCGAAGACCCAGGCCTTGTCGAGAATCGCCATGTTCTGGCGCTGGCCGTCGGTCCAGGCCCGCGAGATCAGTTCGGTCAGATTGCGGTAGCCGGTGTCGTTCATCGCCAGCAGCGTCAGACGATAGGGGTGGCTCTCGTCATGGGCGTTGTGCAGCCACAGATCGGCACCGATGATCGGCTTGAGGCCGGCCCCCTGGGCCGCCTTGTAGACCTTCACCAGGCCGAACAGATTGGTATCGTCGGTCACGGCCACGGCCGGCATGCCGGCCTCGGCGGTGGCCTTGATCAACGGCTTGAGCCGGATCAGGCCATCGACCAGAGAGTATTCGCTGTGGACACGAAGGTGAACGAAGGGTGTTGTCATGACGAACTCGAGTCAGGCGGCGAATGGATGATTCGGATATCAGGCAAGCGCTCCCGTCATGTGGACGGCAACGCCGTTGACGGATCGACGTGGCCCGCGCATCGGCAGGACAAGCATGCCCAAAGGCGGTACGGGCCACAATGGGTCTATCGGCCAAATTGGGCGCTCACACCCCGGCGAGCCGTTCTCTAACCGGCGCGAAGGAACTGCGATGCTCCACCAGCGGGCCCAGTCGGGCCAGTGCCTCGAGGTGTTCCGGCGTCGGATACCCCTTGTGGCGACGAAAGCCATATTCCGGATGGCGCGCATCGAGGGCCAGCATCTGCGCGTCCCGGGCCACCTTGGCCAGAATCGAGGCCGCACTGATGGCAGGGTGCCGGAGATCGCCCTTGACCACGGCCTGTCCCGGGCAGGCATGACCGGGCAGCCGATTGCCGTCGACCAGCAGATACTCGGCCGGTGTCGGCAGCGCATCGATCGCCCGCCGCATCGCCAGGTGCGTGGCGTGATAGATGTTGAGCGAGTCGATCTCCCGCGGCGAGGCCTCGGCTATCGAGAACGCCAGCGCGCATTCGCGAATCCGGAGATCTAGCGCTTCGCGACGCGCGGCACTCAGGCATTTTGAGTCGGTCAGTCCGTCGATCGGGCACTCGGGATCGAGGATGACGGCGGCGGCCACGACCGAGCCGATCAACGGGCCCCGCCCCACCTCGTCGACACCGGCGATCAGGTGGCCCTCGTACTCGATGACGATGTCCGGCCAGACGGATGGCGAAGATTTCAATGGCATGGCGTCTCTCATTCACCATTCCCGAGCGCGAGATCCAGCGCCCCGTGCTCGACCAGGGACGTGATGGCGGTGGCAGCTCGCTCGCTGGCACCGCGCTGCAGCTCGGCGTGCATCGCCGCGAAGCGTCGTTCGAGTGCCGACCGTACCGACTCATCCTCGAACCAGGGCAGCAGCGTCTCGACCAGCGACTCGGGGGTCACCGCATCCTGGACCAGCTCCGGCACCAGGGTTTCCTGCGCGATCAGGTTCGGCAGCGAGATCCAGCGCGTCTTGACCAGCCGCTGCGCCAGCCAATAGGTGGCTGGCGCCATGCGGTAGGCGACCACCATGGGACGGTGGCAGAGCATGGTCTCCAGCGCGGCCGTGCCGGACGTCAGCAGCACCGCATCGGCGGCCGTCATCACCTCCCGCGAGCGGCCCTCGACGATCACCGTGTCTGCAGCCAGATCGGGGAATTGCGCGAGCAGAGCCTCGAGCTCCCGCTGCCGCTCGGGAGAGGCGGCAGGGACGGCCACCTGCAACGCACCGAGGCGCTGGCGTAGCGCCGAGGCCGCGCGCAGGAACATCTCGCCCAGAAAACGGATCTCGTTGCCGCGCGATCCGGGCAGCACGGCCAGGGTCGGCACATCGGGGGCGAGTCCGAGTTCGCGCCGCGCCGCGCCGCGATCGTTGACCAGCGGCAGCTCATCGGCCAGCGGATGGCCGACATAGGCGACCGGCACGCGATGTTCGGCGTAGAAGTCGGCCTCGAACGGCAGAAAGGTGAGCATGCCGTCGACCGCCTTGGCGATCGTCTTCACCCGCCCCTGTCGCCAGGCCCAGACCGAGGGACTGACGTAGTGGGCGGTACGCACGCCCTGATCGTGCAGTTGGCGCTCGAGGCCGATGTTGAAGTCCGGTGCGTCGATGCCGACCATGATGTCGGGTCGCCAGGCCAGCGCGTCGCGCTTGAGATGACGACGCACCTTGACCAGGCCCGGCAGGTGCTTCAACACCTCGACCAGGCCCATCACCGAAAGGGTTTCCAGGGGATAGAGCGAATCGAGCCCCTGTGCCTGCATCCGCGGGCCGCCGATACCACGGAACTCGATGTCCGCGTGGCGGCGCTTCAACGCCTGCATCAGCCCGGCGCCGAG
>NZ_CEXLVS010000144.1:0-10699 GCF_982684285.1 Salinicola sp.
GTTGCTGCGCGAAAGCGGCCGTCTCGACGCTGCGGACGATGCCGCCATCGACAGCCAGCCGCCATTGGACGATGACGCACTTGCCAGGCTCGACGATTACCTGGCCTCCGAGCGCCTCGGCGAGGAAGCGCCCGACCTGATCGGCGCGCACGGCTATCTGGTCGCGCTGGCGGTATCTCCCGGCGAGGTCCCGCCGGACCTCTGGCTTGCCGAGCTGTTCGAGGGCGAGCCGCCGTTCGAGCATGCCGCCGAGCGCGACGAGATTCTGGGCCTACTCGAGGCGCTCAAGACCAACGCCGGCAGCATCATGGAACGCGGCCACCGGATCGAACTGCCTTTCGATACCGAACTGGATGCTGACGGCGAGATGGTCGCGGCCATCGAGGATTGGTGCGCGGGTTTCATGCAAGGCGTCTTCGTGGACGAGGCCGCCTGGTTCTCCCAGGATGAGGCCCATGTGGCGGCCCTGCTGCTGCCGTTCATGGCGCTGTCGGGACTGTTCGACGACGAACCCGAAATGGCGGAAATGGTGGCCGACGACTCGCAGTTTTCCGCCCTGGCGGGTCAACTGGCCGAACTGACGCTGGACCTCTACCTCCATTTCCGGGTCCCGCCCGAACCGCCCAAAGGCAAGGGTGCCGTCGGGACAAAGACCGCCGCAAGCCGGAAGCGCGGTGGCAAGCGCTGAGCGGGCCGGGGCTACTTGAGGCGCGTCACCCAGGCGTTGAGCGTCCCGAACAGCCACTCCCTCACTCGCTGCCACCAGGGACGCTGCGCCCAACTGGCGGCATCGATACGCCGGCTGGTAGCGAAATTGCGCTCGAAAAGCCGCGACACCTCGGTGGCGAACGCCGCGTCGTCGATCTCCTGATTGGCCTCGAGATTCCACTGCAGGCTCCAGTGATCGAAATTGCACGACCCCAGTGAGACCCAGTCGTCGATCACGCTGAACTTGGCATGAATGAAGTTGGGCTGAAACTCGTAGATCTTGACCCCCGCCTTGAGTAGCCGGCCATAGAATCGCTGCCCGGCATAGCGAACGCCAGGGTGATCGTGATGGCCGCCGGCCAGCAGCAGGCGCACATCGATGCCGCGCCGCGCCGCGCGGGCCAGCGCGCGGCGGAGACTGAGCGTCGGCACGAAATAGGGCGTGCACAGCCACAGCCGGCGGCGGGAGGTGCCGATGCGGCTCTGCAGCGAGACACGAATGGCCTGATAGCGGTGCCCTCGCCCCCAGATCGCCCTGCCGCGCACGCCTGCGGCCGACGGCTCGGGCGGCGGCAGGGCCTGCAGAGACGATGCCAGGCGCGTCCTGGCGCCCGCTCCCCGGGTCACCGGCGAGTCCCAGACGTGGACGAACAGCCGCATCCAGTCCTCCACGACCGGCCCCTGGATGCGCACCGCGACCTCGTACCAGGCGTCGATGAACTCGTCGACGATCCCGAACCCTCCGGTGAAGGCGGTGCTGCCGTCGACGATCACGAGCTTGCGATGATCGCGCATCAGGTTGCCGCCCAACCGCGTCACCGACAGCGGGTTGAAGAACCTCAGCTCGACGCCGCCTGCCCGCAACCGCTGCCGGTCGCTGCGCGAAAGTCCCATGCTCCCCACGCCGTCGAGCATCAGCTTGACCTCGACGCCGCGGGACGCCGCCGCGACCAGCAGCTCGATGAAGCGGTCGGCGAGCGTCCCCGACTCCATCAAGTAGAGCTCGACCCACAAGCGATACCGGGCGCCCTCGATGGCTTCCCGCATGGCCGGCCAGAAGCGCTTGCCCTCCGGCAACAGTTCGAATCGATTGCCATCCTTCCATGTCGCTTGCATGAACCGCGCCTCCCTGGTCGCTGCCGATTGACGCACGTTTGGCGTTTCAGGGAAAGTCTGCCGATCCTGTCGTCGCTGCGCCGCGACGATATCGCTATACTCATGGATTTGCGGGGGAAATGGCGTCGATGCAGGCATCCATGGGACTTCAACGACTGTGGCATCGTCTGGCCAGCCGTCTGCTCGATCGCTGGCTCGCCTTCCGCCTGGTCGAACCGGAGCCATTCCAGCTCGACGCCACGCTCCCCACGCTCTATGTCATTGCCCGCCCCGCCCTGACCGATGAAATCGCCATCGACCGGTTGAGCCGCGATCTCGACCTCCCCGACGCCGGCCAGTGGCATCAGCTCGGTCACGCCTCGCTTCCCGGCTGCTTTGCGCTACCACGCCTGCGAGGCAGCCGTGGCGCGATCCAGGGGCAGCACTCGGCTCACCTGCAGCATCTGCTGGATGCCCTCGAGGCCGACGCCACTCTGGACGCGCAGCTGGTCCCGGTGAGCGTTTTCTGGAGCCGGGCGCCGGGCAAGGATTTCGGCTTCTGGAAGATGCTGGCCGCCGACGACTGGGCCTGGAGCGGGCGGTTGCGCCGACTGCTGTCGGTGATCGTCAACGGCCGCCACCTGGAGGCGCACTTCGGCGAGCCGATCCGGCTGAGACCGCTGATCGACGACCCCGAGGTCACCTTGACCCAGCGCAAGGTGGCCCGCGTGCTGCGGGTCCACTTCAGACGCATTCGCGCACGCGTGCTGGGGCCGGATATCTCCCATCACCGGACGCTGATGCGCGGCGTGGTCGACAGTCGCCCGGTGCGGGAGGCCATCCAGGAAGCCGTCGCGGCCGACCGCAGCACCCCGGCCCGGGAGCGGCGCCGGGCCGAACGCTACGCGCGTGAGATCGCCTCCAACATGTCCTACCCGGTCATGCGCTTCCTCTACGAGTTGCTCAAGCGGCTGTGGAACCGGCTCTACGAGGGCGTCGACGTGCACGGGCTGGACGCGGTCAAGGCGATAGCCGGCGAGCGGACGCTGATCTACGTCCCCTGCCACCGCAGCCATATCGATTATCTGCTGCTCTCCTACGTGCTCTATCGGGAGGGGCTGATGCCGCCACACATCGCCGCCGGTCGCAATCTGGACATGCCGGTGATCGGTGCGCTGCTGCGCCGGGGCGGCGCCTTCTTTCTACGCCGTAGCTTCAAGGACAACCGGCTCTACGCCGCGGTCTTCAACGAATACCTGCACCGCCTGATAGCGCGGGGTCACCCGGTGGAGTACTTCATCGAAGGCGGTCGCTCGCGAACCGGACGAATGCTCTCACCCCGCCCCGGCATGCTGGCCATGACGCTGCGCTCGTTCGCCCGCGACGCCATTCGGGACGTCGCCTTCGTACCGGTCCACGTGGGTTACGAGCGCGTGCTGGAGAGCAACAGCTATCTGCGCGAGCTGCGTGGCGGCCAGAAGAAGAAGGAGTCGCCCCTCGACCTGCTCCGCGTGCTGAAGCATCTGCGCGAACCCCATGGCCGGGTCACCGTCAGCGTTGGCGAGCCGCGGTCGCTGGCGGACTTCCTGAACGAGACCGTGCCGGGCTGGCAGGACGACCCCGTTGCGGCGCGTCCGGAGTGGTTGCATCGCGCCGTGCCGCTGCTGGGGAAGACGCTGGCGCGGCGGATCAACGACGCCGCCAGCCTGAATGCCGTTTCGCTGGTCGCCATGACCTTGCTGGCGCCGCCCCATCACACCATCGAGTCCGATCTCCTGGCCCATCACATCGGCCTTCTGGTCAGGCTGCAGCGCAACCTGCCCGGGAGCCGGCACTGCCAACTGCCGGCGGGCGAACCGGCCGACTGGATCGAGCACGTGGCCAGTCTCGGCTTCGTGACACGGCAGCCCCAGGCCCTTGGCGAACTGGTCACCGCACGCCCGGAACAGGCGACGCTGCTGACCTGGTATCGCAACAACGTACTGCACCTGTTCATGCACCTGGGCCTGGTGGCGTTCGCCTTTCGCAACAACGCGGCATTCACGCTGGACGATCTCGATGCGCTGCTGTCGCCGGCCTGGCCGCTGCTGGCCAACGAGCTCTATTTCGCGCCCCCCGCCGATCCGCGCGAGCGCCTTAGCGCCACGCTCTCCGTGCTGACCGAGGAAGGCCTGCTGCAAGCGACCGACAACGGCTGGCGTCGGCAGCCGGGACACCTGGAATCCAGCGAGCACCTGAGACTGCTGGGGCAGCCGGTACAGCCGACCCTGGAACGCGCCTACCTGTTGCTGGCCTCGCTACTGCGCTACCCCAGCGGCGAGTTGACCCAGCAGGCGCTCGAGGAGCACAGCCGCCAGCTGGCCGAACGCCTGACACTGCTGTCGGGTCTCAATGCACCGGAGTTCTTCGACAAACGACTTTTCAGCGGCATGCTGGAGACGCTCGAACAGCAGGGCTGGTTGCGCGTCGAGAACGAAAGACTGTTCTACGACGATTCGTTGCGGCAAACGCAGATGCGCAGTCGGGCACTTTTCGACCCGGAACTGCGCCATCGACTGGTCAGACTGACGCGTCAGTGAACGGCTTGCGCCGCGCGAGCCATCTCAGGCGATTCGCCTGGCGGCCTCGCGACGGCGCTTGAGCTCGTAGATCACCGCCAGCCCCACCGTGAACAGGATCATCACCAGGGCCAGCGCGTTGACCGCCGGGGTCAGGCCGGTACGGACCTTGGAGGCGATATAGACGGTCAGCGTGGTGTCGTAGCCGGCAACGAAGAGCGTGGTGTTGTAGTTCTCCAGCGACTGGAGGAATGCCAGGACCGCCGCCGACAGGATGGCCGGCCTGAGGTAGGGCAGCAGTATTCGCCGGAACACCTGCCACTGACTGGCGCCGAGATCCAGCGCCGCGCGCTCCAGGGTGCGATCGAAGCGCTGCAGCCTGGCCGCCACCATCAGCATGACGTAGGCCGCGATGAACGCGCTCTGGGCAATGATGGTCAACACGATGCCACCGTTCACCCCCCAGTCGCGCCAGAAGATCAGCGTCGAGATGCCTATGATCACACCCGGCGTCAGCAGTGGCGACAGGATCAGCGCATAGATGAAGGACTTGCCACGCCCGTCGACCGTGGTCAGGAAAAGCGCGCTGGCCACGCCAATGGGCAGCGCCAGACAGAGCACCCCCACGGCGACCAGCAAGCTGTTGGTCAAGGCGTCCCACATCCCCCCGTCGGCCCACAGCGCCGAGAACCAGCGCAGGGTCGTTCCGGTCCAGGGCGTGACGGTGGGAAAACGGCTCTCGTTGAACGTCGCTGCCGCCATGATCAGCAACGGCAGGAAAAGATAGGCGAAGAAAACCGCCAGATAGGCCTTGAGCGCCCAGGAGAAGAATCGCGAAGAACTCATTCAGCACCGTTCCTATTTGGCGATATCGCCGAGACCGACCTTGAAGATCCGCATGATGACGGTGACGAAGACGATACACAGCACCAGCAGCAGGAACGCATAGGCCGCCCCCTGATTCCAGTCGCCGCCCTCGAAGAACCAGTTGTAGATGATCTGCGTGAACCAGCGGCTTCCCGGCGAACCCAGCAGCGCCGGCACCGCATAACTGCCCGCGGCCAGCATGAACGTCATGATGCATCCGGTGGCGATGCCGGGCTTGGCGTGCGGAATCACGATACGCCGATGGGTTCGCCCCCAGCCGGCGCCAAGATCCCGCGCGGCTCGAATCTGGTTGGTATCGAGGCTCTCGATGGCGTTATAGAGCGGGAAGACCATGAAAAGAATGTAGGCATAGACCATCCCCACCAACACGCCGGTGTCGCCGTTGAGAAAGCGGATCGGCCGATCGATCAGACCCAGCGCGAACAGCAGCTCGTTGAGCGGTCCCCGAAACGCGAAGATGATGTACCAGGCAAAGGTGCGGAGAATCTCGTTGATCCAGAACGGAATGATCAACAGCAGCAGGCAGAGGGCTGCCTGGCCCGGTGTCGCCACCTTGGCCAGATAGTAGGCCAGCGGATAGCTGACGATCAGGGTCAATGCCGTCACGAGGACGCTGGACCATATCGTCTTGAAGAAGATCGCGAGATGAATCTCGTTATGGAAGAAGGTGGCGTAGTTGGTCAGCGACCAGACGTCCTTCACCCCGCCACGTTCGGCCGGCAGCAGCGACGGGTGAAACGAGTAATCGATCATCTGCCACTGCGGCAGCAGCACCATCACGATCAACCAGATCCCCATCAGCGAGACGATCGCCATGGTCAGCGGCAGTCCGAAGCGGTTACGCAGTTGTCGCCACATCGACGCTCTCCTCGTTCGCCCGTCCCCGCTCGACGCCCGGCAGGACCAGCGCCCCACGCGGCGAGTAGTCCAGTCGACAGGGACTGCCGACCGCCAACTGGGACTCGATGCCGGCACTCTCCAGCGCCTGCGGCACGTGCGCCCGCACCGTCCCGCCCTGGTCCAGCGCGATCTCGAGCGTCAGCCATGCGCCTTCGAAGTGCTCGGCCTGAACCACGCCCCCGAACCGTAGTGACGAATCGCCGGCACTGCCTACCCGCCACTGTTCCGGCCGCACATAGAGCGTGGCCTCGTCGCCGGGCGCGAGCGGCGAGGCGGCGTCGGCGTGTCCGCGCAACGGCGAGGGCAGCCCCGCGTCCAACGTCACCATCCCGCCGTCCACGGCCGCGACACGCCCGGGGAAACGGTTGTTCTCGCCCACGAAGCCGGCCACGAAATCGGTCCGGGGCTGGCGATACAGCGTCATCGGATCGGCAACCTGCTGGATGCGGCCATCGCACATCACGGCAACCCGATCGGACATGGTCAATGCCTCGCCCTGGTCGTGGGTGATATAGATGAAGGTGATCCCCGTCTTGCGCTGAATCGCCTTGAGCTCGGTGCGCATGTGCTGGCGCAACTTGAGATCCAGGGCGGACAGTGGCTCGTCCAGCAGCAGGACGCGGGGTTCCACGGCCAGCGCACGGGCGATCGCGATCCGCTGCTTCTGGCCTCCGGACAGCTCGGCGACCGGCTTGTCGCCGCTACCGGAGAGGGCCACCAGATCCAGCAGTTCGTCAGCTTTGTCCCGGCGCTGTTTCCGGTCGATGCCACGGACTTCCAGCCCGAATTCGATGTTCCGGTAGACGCTCATCAGCGGAAAAAGCGCCAGATTCTGAAAGATCATCGCGGTGGGTCGGCGATTGACCGGCACTCGAGTCATGTCGACACCGCCGATGGCGACCGAGCCTTCGCTGGGAGTGAGGAAGCCGCTGATCATGTTCAAAAGCGTGGTCTTTCCACAGCCGGAAGGGCCGAGAAAACTGAAGAATTCTCCCGACTCTATCTCCAGAGAGGTTGGCTGAATTGCCGTAAAATCGCCGAATCGCATCGCGACTTGGCTCAGGGTTACGCGACCGTCCATGACGTCCTCTTAGCGTGGTATCCGAGCCGGGAAGCTGTCGAATTCCGGCAGGACCTCGTGCCAGCTGGCACGAGATCTTCGCTTGCCAAAAACGACGCTCATGCCGACAGGTATCGATCCTGATACTCGTTACGCAAGGCGACGTACCAGGGATCCTGCACCGGCCACCACCACAGATTGTCCAGATCCTGCTGCGTGTAGGACTCCTTGAAGAACTGACGCGTCGCTTCCGGCAGCAGCTCCTCGGCGCCGACGGCTGTCGAGTTGTAGCCCGTGGACTTGACGAACATCGCCCCCGCTTCCGGGGTGTAGTACCAGTTGATCAGTTCGTAGACCGCGTCGACATTCTGTGCGTTCTGAGGAATGACGAACCCTTCCATCCAGGCTAGCGCCCCTTCCTTCGGCGCTCCGTAGGCAATCGGCTCGCCCTCGCTCTGGAGTCGAAACGCGGTGCTGTCCCAGGTCTGGCCAATCAGGGCGCCATTGGTGCGGAAAGCGCCCTGGGCCTCGTTCTCGGTGGACCAGAACTGGATCACCATGTCCTTGTGCTTGACGGCTTCGGCCAGGATGACGTCGAAGTTGGCACGCATCGCCTCTTCGGTCTTGAACGAATCCAGCAACGGTCGCGGCAGCTTGCCCTGGGATTCCAGCCACAGGCCGATGCCAATCAGCGCCGAGTGCGCACGGACCGTGACCCCCTCGCCGATATCGGGATTCCAGAGATCGCCGTAGCTGAGCTTCGAGCGGTCGATATCGGTATAGCGGGTGTTGTAGGCGATCGCCTCGGTGCCCCAGTCGGAGGGGGCGAAGTAGCGCTTGTCATCGATCACGCCACCCACTTCCGACCCCTTCATGGCGGTATCCAGACAGCCATCCCAGTGGATGCGCGACGTATCCAGCGGCTGGATCAACTGATAGTCCAGATAGCCGGGCACCCGGTCCACGGTCGGCATGATGACGTCGAAGCCCGAGCCGTCGGTGGCCCGCAGTGAGTTCATCAGTTCATCGTTGGTGCCATAAGGCGTGAACGTCGCCTTGATACCGGTCTTCGCGGTGAAATCCGACAGCATCTCATCGGTGAAATAGCCGGCCCAGGCGTAGATGCGCAGGACCTGATCCTGGGCCAGGGCGCGATTGATGTAGAACGGCACCGAAGCGGCGGCGCCGGCAGCTGCGGCACCCTGCAAGAAACGACGACGGGAAAGGGTCATCGAAGGTCTCCTGTTGTTTGTCGATCCACCCGTCACGAAGAGGCGTGGAAAACGTTGTTATACGACAGACCTGTTACGACGGCGTGACGCTCGACGATTATTGAACGCTCGCTCAACAAGAGATTACCAGCCTGTCACCATAATGACATCTAGACCAAGGAGAGCCGCGAGCCGAAAGGATGAGCGCCGTTTGCCGACAAGACAGGCAGCACTCGTAGCCCGTGGCCCGTGGCCCGTGGCGATCAGACATAAAAAAGCCGGCCCCGAGGGGGCCGGCTTCGTTCGAGCGAGTGGCTGAGCCACTCGCATCGGGATCAGCTTAGAAGCTGTAGACTGCACCGACGGCAACGCCGTCGCCAGCATCGTTGGTACGGTCGTACTGAGCATACTCAACGAAGGTGTACATAGCCGGGGAGATGTTGTAAGTCGCGCCGACAGTCCACTCGTTGAAGCTGTCTTCATCGCCGCCGTTATCAACAATCGGTGCCACTTCGGAGTCAGCGTCGACATACTGGTATGAACCGTAGACATCGCCCGCAAAGTTATCGGACAGCGCATAGCCATACCGCGCGCCCAAGGCATAGCGCAGAATGTCGCCGTTCTCGCCAGCGTAAGTTGCGTCAGTGTCTTCCACTTTGGCAGCCAGACGCAGCGTGTCGATAGTGTACTGGGCAGTCACGCCGTACGCTTTGGCTTCATACTCCAAAGTCTCGCCAGTATTGTTGTCTACTGCGTGGAGACCATAGTTATCGAGGTCATCGTAGACAGCGGCGATAGAGAACGCACCGACAGCATATTTGACACCGCCGAAGAACGAAGCGTTTGAGCCCTGGCTAGATACGCCGGAAACGCTATGGTCAGCACCGAACTCTTCTTCAGCGTCGCCTTTGTATTGAGTACCGATAGCGAACTGCAGACCGGCCCAGACCGGTGACATGTACTGGAACTTGTCGCCTTCGCGGTCTACAGACACGCCATCATCGCCACCGGCAGCGGAGTCGCCGTAAAGGCCACTCAAGTCGGTCGACGAGTCGGTCATGTCGAAGTATTCGTTGTTGGAGATCGGATCCTGGACCCAGTCGTCGATCAGCGGATCCCAGGAACCCAGACGGACGTCACCGAAGTTGCCTTTCAGGCCCAGATAGGCTTGGTCACCGTCATTGATGCCGCCGTTGGACTTTTCTTCGTCAGCCTGGTGCTCGAACTCGGCCTTGAAGTAGCCGGTCAGGCCCGGGTTGATGATGTGCTGACCGGAGAAGCCGATGGTAGAGCCGTTGTCGAAGACTTCGTCTTCCCAATTGCCGTAGCTATCGTTCTTCACATTCTTGTAGGCAATCTGGATGTTGCCGTAGATGTCGAGCTGCGTGCCGTCCTGGTTGTAGACAGTCGCTGCCTGGGCAGCGGCGGAGGCGCCCAGGGCACCAGCAATAGCAGTCGCTAAGAGCGTCTTTTTCATCGCGATAGGTTCCTTAACTAGCTTACTGTTCGATCGTGTCTGCAGATGCAGTCGGCTTCGGCACCTTCAACCAGCTTCGTCACGCGAACGAATGACGGCTGCGGAACTTGGAAGCCTTGTTATTGTCCAATGCTCGCCCGGAAACCTTATACCGGACGTTGAAGGAACGCAACAAGAAAAAAACACTGTTTTCGTTCCCTGCGATTCCCACCGGTTCTGCTTCTTTTTACTACCGGGATTCGTGGCATCGTCGGCACAAACCGGCTGCTGGCAGCCTAGCCACGGGCCGTGACAGTCTCATGACATGCCCTGTCAAGGCAAGGAAGCGGGGCAAACACTTCTCTTCCTCCCTGCCTCGCCTGCCCATCGAGACCAAAGTTCAATTCAGCTCAACCGCCCAGGGCTCGCCCCGTGTCACTCCTGCGGGCGTTGACCATGCTTGGCCAGCAACGCCCCAATCTTGCGGTCCAGCTTTTCCGATCGCTGCTGTGTCTCGCGAGCTTTCTGCTTCTTCTGCAACGCTTCCAGCTGCCGCTTGGCGTGCTTGGCCTCCTCGGCGGTCACCACCTCGCTGTCTTCCCCCGCCAGATCCACCCGATTCGCTCCTTCCCGGACCGATTTCAGGTAGCGCGGCAGGTGCACATAGCAGGCCAATGCCCGACGGACCAACTTTTCGGGCCAGGGTTCGACCTCGCAGAGATCGAGGTGAATGCCGGTTTTCAGCGGCCGCGTATGCCCCTTGAAGAAGGCCTTGGGGTAGCGCTTGTACCACTGGGCGAGCAGTGCATGGGGCGACGGCACT
>NZ_CEXLVS010000145.1:0-10689 GCF_982684285.1 Salinicola sp.
TGGATGATAACGCTATCATTTTGTCCCCGCCGGCGTATGGCGTAGCGAGTCGCGCTGCTCGGGTGGGGCAACGGTATGAGGGAGACGCGTCATGAAAGCGATTTGGAACAAGACCTGTCTGGCGGTAGTGGCCAGTGCCGCCATCGGGATATCGGCCTCTGCGCAGGCCGCCGACGACTGCCCGCTACCGGGCAACCTGCGCGTGGTGATCGGCTCGACCTCGACCGGCGGCGACACCTACCAGAACTCGAGCATCGTGGTGGATCGACTGGCGGACAAGCTCGACATCAATGCCAAGGTCGATGCCGTAGGCGTGATGCCGGGTTTCCAGGCGCTGGAGCGCAGCCGCCACGGCAACACCGTGATGATCTTTCATGACGGCGCCTACCTGGGCAACCTCTACGGGGTGAACGGGTATCCCGATATCTTCAGCAAGTTCATCGTCGGGCCGACCGTCGCCATCAATCCGGGTAACGCGTATCTCGTGCCCAAGGACTCCCCCTATCAGTCGATGAGCGACATCATCGAGGCCGCGGGCGACGGCAAGCAGATCAAGGTCGCGATCCAGCCGGGCAGCGTCTCGGAGATCGGGTTCTCGGCGCTCAAGAATGCCGTGCGCATGAAGTATCCCGGCAAGGAGGGCAACATCGTCGCCGTCAACACCGGCTCCCAGGCGGACAAGAACCAGTTGCTGTTCGATGGGGCGGTGGACGTGATCAACGGTTCGGTCCAGGCCAACGAGCAGTACACCCAACTGCCGGCGGATGACCAGAAGGCGATGCGCTTCGTCTGGATCACCGCCCGCGAGAAGACCATCGCCGAAACCGACGAAGCTGGCATGGGCGACACCACGCGCGAGCAGCTGCTGCAGTACGTGACGCCGAACGTCAGCGTGCCGATGGCCGCCGACCAGGACTTCACTTTCGACAAGGAATTTTTCTTCCTCTACAACAAGGACATGGATCCTGCCGCGATCGAGTGTATCGACGACGCGCTGGCAGAGATCTACGACGAGGGCGAGATCCAGCAGCAGCAGAAGCGCTCGTTCTTCGTGCCGGACTTCAAGCCCTCCCAGGAAGCGGCCAGCTACCTGAAGGAGAAAAACGACCAGTACAAGACCATCATCAGCGACCTGAACGGTTGATTCCGTCGCATGCCGGCCGGCTGACGTCGGCCGGCACGGCTTCGTTCCCACCACCGACACTGCCGGCGATGACCCGGCGCAGGAGCCGCTTTCCATGGAAAGCCAATGGCTGTCGCTGCTCGATGTGACCATCGATTTCGACCAATCGCATCTCTTCTTTCCCCGAATCGTCACCTGGATTCTGGGCGCGCTGCTGGCGAGCATCCTGATCACCCGTTATCGGCTGCTGGCGCCGGGCCTCAAGCGCGCGGGTCGCGTTCTGGTCGGGCGTGAAGGCGAGTTCGACCACCGGCGTTTCTTCGGCACGCTGGCGCTGACCACGGCCTACTTCTATCTGATGGGCGTGCTGAGCGATGTGTTTCCCAATACCGGCTACAGCTTTCTGATCATGTCGGTGCTGTTCGTGTTTCTGCTCTCGCTTCTTTACGTGGGTCGGCCGACGCGGCGCCAGTTCGTCATCCTGGTGCTGAATGCGCTGATCGCGCCGGCGCTGGCCTGGTACGTGCTGGCGCAACTGTTCCGCATCACCCTGCCCTGATCTGCCGGAGACATCTTGCATGGATATTCTGTCTCACCTCACGCCGATGTTCTTCGCGCTGATCGCCGCGGGAACCTCCATCGGCATCATCTTCGGTGCGATCCCGGGCATGACCGCCACCATGGCGGTGGCGGTCTGCCTGCCGTTGACCTACGCCTTCGGGCTCGAGAACGGCATCGCGCTGTTGCTGGGGCTCTATGTCGGCGGTATCTCCGGCGGGATGGTGCCCGCCGTGCTGATCAACATCCCCGGCACACCGTCGTCGATCACCACCACCTTCGACGGCTATCCGATGGCCAAGCGGGGCGAGGGCGAGCGCGCGCTCAAGATCGGAATCGTCGCCTCGGTCTTCGGTGGCCTGTTCAGCGCCGCGGTACTGTTCTTCTTCGCCCCGGTGCTGGCGGACTTCGCGATCAAGTTCTCCTACGTCGAGAAGTTCCTGATCATCCTGCTGGCGCTGACGGTGATCGCCTCGCTCTGCTCCAACATGCTGATGGGCGTCTTCAGCGGCGTACTGGGGGTGTGGCTGAGTCTGATCGGCACCTACTCGATCACCGAGGGCGGCAATGGCGAGCCGCGCCTGATGTTCGACTTCATGCAGTACTACCTGATCGACGGCTTCTCGCTGCTGCCGGTACTGATCGGCATCTTCGGCCTGACCACCGTGCTGCTGGCCGCCGAGAAGGGGTTCAAGGCCGAGACCGGCCAGGGGCCGATTTCGCTCAAGGGCGGGGCCAGGTTCCGGTTCAGCGTGTTCAAGGGCCAGTTGCTCAACCTGATACGCTCCTCGAGCATCGGCACCTTCGTCGGGATCCTGCCGGGCGTCGGCGGCAGCGCCGCTTCGGTCCTGGCCTACAGCCAGGAGAAGAATTTCTCGCGAGACTCCTCCCAGATGGGCAAGGGCGCGCCGCAGGGGATCGTCTCGTCGGAGTCCTCCAACAATGCGTTGACCGGTGGCGCGCTGGTGCCGCTGCTGTCGCTGGGCATTCCCGGCGACTCCACCACCGCGATCCTGATCGGCGCGTTCACGCTGCAGGGCATCCAGGTCGGTCCGCTGTTCATCGGCAACAACCTCGATACCTGGTACCTAATGATCATTGCGCTGCTGGCGGCCAACGTGCTGATGTTCGGCATCATGTACTTCGCGATTCGCCATATCGCCAGGGTGATCGAGGTGCCGAAGTACATTCTCTATCCACTGATCATCATGATGTGCGTCGTCGGCGCCTACGCCATCAATTACGGCATCATGTTCGATGTCTGGACGCTGCTGATCTTCGGGGTGTTCGGCTGGGTCGCCCACAAGATCGGGCTGGAAACGGTGCCGTTGATCATCGGCTTCATTCTCGGCAAGTCGGCGGAGGTCTACTTCGTCAAGAGCCTGGAGTCGTACGGCAACTACTCGATCTTCTTCACCAAGAGCCCGATCGCCATGTTCCTGTGGGTGTTGATCGCCGTGTCGCTGGCGTTCGCGATCTACCTGCGGGTGAGGAATCGACGCCAGGCCTCCGTCGAGAGCTGATCGACCGCCGCCTGGCAGGACGCAACGAAAAAGCCCACGCCATCGGGGATGGCGTGGGCTCGTCGGCATGATGCCGGCAGCCGGTCAGTCGACGCTCAGCTTGCGCGCCTGATTGACGTTCTCCAGCGTGGCCAGGCACGCCTCGGCGGCCTCGCGCCCCTTGGTCAGGAAGTGCTGCTGGAAGAACGACAGATGCGCCTCGTGCTCATGGAAGTGGTGCGGCGTCAGCACCGCGGAGAGCACCGGCACCTCCTGCTCGACCTGCAGTGACATCAGTGCGTCGATCACCGCCGTGGAGACGAAGTCGTGACGATAGATGCCGCCGTCGACGACGAAGCCGGAGGCGACGATCGCGGCGTAGCGGCCGCTCTTGGCCAGCAGCTTGGCCTGCAGCGGAATCTCGAACACGCCGGGAACGGTGAAGGTATCGATCTGCTCGACGGCAAAGCCGCGTTCGGCGACCGCTTCGAGGAAGGCGGCGTGGCAGTTGCCGACGATATCGCCGTGCCAGTCGGCACGAATGAAGGCGATGCGTTGCGACAGCGTCTGCGGCGAGAGCTGCGGCGGATAGGGCTGATTCATGGTCGTTTCCTATTCATCGGTGACCGAAGTCACGTTAACCAGAATCAGGGCTTCGGATCCGCTTGGGAATCACGGGAGGCGGTTGGCGTGGGCGTGAATGGCGAAAGTCACCGATAGCCACGCGTGGCTGACCGAATCGTCGTTGCAAGGGGAACCGTTCTCTTTCATCCGGACTATCACCGTCGGCTTCGGAATCTCACCGAATCTGCTGACCTCGAAGGCGACGCCTTCGAGCGCTCGCGGGCTGAGAGGCTGGCGCTCGTTTCACGCCGCATCATTACCGCCGGTGGGGACTTGCACCCCGCCCTGAGAACCGATCGCGGCGAACCGCAATCCGCCGATAGTCTACGCCGATTCCGGCGCACGAGAAAGTCGAACGCGGGGGACCCTGTGGTATCGTGAGCCGGTCGAACAGGCCGGTCGAACAGGCCGGCTGAACGGGGGCGTCGGCCTCGGGCCGTTCAAGGCCGATCTTCTTCACACTCGATCTTCTCAAAACATGGAAGCGTGCATGAACGAGCGCAACGAGAACGCCGATATCGCTCTGATGACGGAAATCGCCACCCTCTACTACACCGAGGGAGAAACCCAGGAGGTCATCGCCAATCGGTTGGGTATCTCGCGGGTCAAGGCGGGGCGGTTGCTCAAGCGCGCCCAGGCGGAGGGGATCGTCGACGTTCGCGTGCGCCAGCATCCTGCCGTCAGCGCGGAGATCGAACAGGCGTTGAAGCGGCGCTTCGGGATCAAGCGCGCGTTGATCGCGCTCGATCACGCCGATTCCGACGTTCAGCGCGCCAACGTGGCCAGCCTGGTGGCCGATCATCTCTCGCGACAGCTGAGCGAGGGGGCGATCGTCGCCGTCGGCATGGGGCGCAACGTCGGTGCGGTGGCGGACAACGTGTTCGAGCAGGGGCAGCGCCAGTGCTCTTTCGTCTGCGCCATCGGCGGTTCGGTGCGGGCGGGGGAGTACATGAACCCGGATCACATCTGTCGCCGGCTGGCGATCAAGTTCGGCGGCGACAGCGAGACACTCTATGCGCCGGCGCTGGTGCAGAACCTCGAGCTGCGCGACGCCATGTACGAGAATCCGACCATTCGCCAGACGCTGGACCGCGCCCGGCGCGCCGATCTGGCGCTGATCGGCATCGGCGATCTCAGCGAGAACAGCAACATGGTGCGGATGGGCTGGTTCACGCCGCAGGAGACTGCCGAGGCGCGGCTCTCCGGCACCGTGGGCGACATGATGGGCTACGATTTCATCGACATCTATGGCCGCCCGTCGATGACGCCGATGCAGGGCCGCGTCATCGGCCTGACCATCACCGATCTGGCCCGAATCCCCGACGTGATCGCCATCGCCGCCGAGAATACCAAGGCGGCCGGCATACTCGGAGCGTTGCGCACCGGGGTGATCGACACCCTCGCCACCAGCGTCACCAACGCCCACACCATCCTGCGGCTGGACGAGGCGACCCGGGTCGACGACAAATCCGGCTAGGCGCTTCCCTCGGCGCCCGAACCGCCTCGTCACGAATCCACCAACGAAAAACGCCCGGCCAACAGGCCGGGCGCTTCGTTGCGAGCTTTCAGGCGTCGACGATCAGCCCAGCAGCTTCTCGGCGCGGGCGACGACCTTGTCGACCGTGAAACCGAAGTGCTTGAACAGCTCGCCGGCCTTGGCGGACTCGCCGTAGGTGGTCATGCCGATCACGTCGCCGTCCAGGCCCACGTACTTGTACCAGGTCGACGGGATGGCGGCTTCCACCGCCAGGCGAGCGCGCACGGACTTGGGCAGTACCGACTCGCGATAGCTGTCGTCCTGCTCGTCGAAGGCGCTGGTGCAGGGCATGGAGACCACGCGAACCTTCTTGCCCTTGCCTTCGAGCTCCTTGGCGGCATCCATCGTCAGGCCCACCTCGGAACCGGTGGCGATCAGGATCAGCTCGGGCGTGCCGCCTTCGGCCTCCTTGAGCACGTAGCCGCCCCGGCGGATATTTTTCAACTGCGCGGCGTCACGCGACTGCGCCGGCAGGTCCTGGCGCGAGAAGATCAGCGCCGTCGGGCCTTTCTCACGCTTCAGGCCCTCGACCCAGGCCGCTGCCGTTTCGGTGGCGTCACACGGGCGCCAGGTCGCCAGGCCGGGCAGGTTGCGCAGGTCGGCCAGCTGCTCGATGGGCTGGTGGGTCGGGCCATCCTCGCCGAGACCGATGGAGTCGTGGGTGAAGACGTGGATGATGCGGGTGTGCGACAGCGCGGACATGCGCACGGCGTTGTGCATGTACTCGAGGAACACCAGGAAGGTGGCGTCATAGGGAATGAAGCCGCCGTGGGTGGCGATGCCGTTGGCGATCGCGCCCATGCCGAACTCGCGCACGCCGTAGTGCAGGTAACCGCCGTCGAAATCTTCCTTGCTGATCGCCTTGGCGCCTTTCCACAGCGTCAGGTTGGACGGTGCCAGGTCGGCGCTGCCACCGAACAGCTCGGGCAGGTCCGGTCCCAGTTCGTTGAGTACGCCCAGCGATGCCTTGCGCGATGCGGTGGTCTCGGACTTATCCTGCGCCGCCTGGATCAGGGCATCGCCGTCGAAGCTGGCCGGCAGCTCGCCGTTGTAGCGGCGCTTCAGCTCCTTGGCCAGTTCCGGGTAGGCTTGCTCGTACGCCGCCAGCTTGGCATCGTACTCGGCCTCGCGCTTCTGGCCCTGCTCTCGGGCGTCCCAGGCGGCGTAGTATTCGTCGGGAATCTCGAACGCCGGGTATTCCCAGCCCAGCTCCTTGCGGGCGGCGGCGACTTCGTCTTCGCCCAGCGCGGCACCGTGGCTCTCCTCCTTGCCCGCCTTGTTGGGCGAGCCGAAGCCGATCACGGTCTTGCAGATGATCAGGGTCGGCTTGTCGGTGACGCCCTTGGCTTCCTCGATGGCGGCGTTGATCTGCTCGGCATCGTGGCCATCGACATCGCGGATCACATGCCAGTGGTAGGCCTCGAAGCGCTTGCCGGTATCGTCGGTGAACCAGCCCTCGACTTCACCGTCGATGGAGATGCCGTTGTCGTCGTAGAACACCACCAGGTTGCCCAGCCCCAGGGTACCGGCCAGCGAGCAGGCTTCGTGGCTGATCCCTTCCATCAGGCAGCCGTCGCCGGCAAAGACCCAGACGCGGTGATCGACGATCTCATGGCCTTCGCGGTTGAACTGCGCGGCCAGCGTGCGCTCGGCGATGGCCATGCCGACACCGTTGGCCAGGCCCTGACCCAGCGGGCCGGTGGTGGTTTCGATGCCCCGGGTGTAGCCGTGCTCCGGGTGACCGGGGGTCTTGGAGCCCAGCTGGCGGAAGTTCTCGAGCTCCTTCATCGGCAGGTCGTAACCGGTCAGGTGGAGCAGCGAGTAATGCAGCATCGAGCCGTGACCGTTGGAGAGAATGAAACGGTCGCGATCTTCCCAGTCCGGATTGGCGGGGTTGTGCTTGAGATGGTCGTTCCACAGCACTTCCGCGATATCGGCCATGCCCATCGGCATGCCGGGGTGGCCGGAGTTGGCCTTCTGCACGGCGTCCATGGAAAGCGCGCGGATGGCGTTGGCTAGCTGACGACGAGATGGCATTGGCTTTCGGATCCCCTAGATCGTAAATGGATGATGTCGCGAGACGCGATCTGACACTCGTTTTGACACGATGAGTTCGGCACGGCAATCAAGTCTAACGTGGCTGGTCAGTGTAGCGCGGATGATCAATCCGATGCGGAGGATTCGTTCCGCGCGGCTGATCCGTTTGACGCGAGCAGAGAGGCTTCGTTCACGATCGCCTCGAACGCGGCCGGATCGTGGGCAAAGCGCCCCAGGAACAGACCATCGACCTTTCCCGCCAGGCGGGTCAACAGGTCGGGGCCGGCGCTGCCGCCGTAGATCACGCTGGCGGACGGGTGCGTGGAGAGGTGATCCCGCAATCCCTGGCAGACCGCCGCAATGTGTGCCAGCGACGCCGGTTCCGAGGCACCGATCGCCCAGTGCGGTTCATAGGCGATCACCAGCGGCTGCGAGCGCTGTTCCGGCGTCGCCAGTGCCAGCGCCGAATCGATCTGATGCCGGCAGTCGGCAATGGCATCGCGCGGTTCGCCGCGGTCGGATTCGCCGATGCAGAGCACCGGTATCAGCCCTTGTGCCAGGGCGATTCGTGTCTTGGTGGCGACGATGCCGTCATCTTCCGCGAACAGACGCCGCCGTTCGGCGTGGCCGATCTCGACATAACGACAGCCCATCTCGGCCAGCATGGCCCCGCTCACCTCGCCAGTATAAGCGCCGGGTGGCGCCTGATACAGGTTCTGGCCACCCACCCCGACTGGGGTGTTGGCGAAGCAGTCGAGTACCGGGGCGATAGCGGGAAAGCTGGGCAGCACGAACAGCGACACCCGGCCGTCGATGACGGCCGGGTGATGGGCGAGACGGTTGGCGATCTGGCGGCACCAGTCCAGGGTCTGGGCATAGCCGAAATACATCTTGAAGCTGATGCCCAGGGTAATCGGAGCGTGAGCCATGGCGTCCTCGCGCTGTGGAGCGTCATGTCATCGAGGGCGGGATCACCGGTCGATGACGGGTTGGATGGCGGCGACGATCAGGGAAAGGGAGACCGCACCGGGGTCCGGCGTACCGAGGCTCTTTTCGGCCAGCGGGCGGGCGCGCCCCATCTTCGGTCTGAGTTCGCAGGTGGCGGTCGCCGCCGCTTCGCAGGCCTCGACGGCCTTGCGCCATGCCGTGGCGAGATCGTCTCCCGCGGCGACGGCCTGTTCGAGGGTCTCGCTGAACGGTGCCAGCGCATCCACCAGGGTCTTGTCGCCCAGCTTGGCCTTGCCGAACGCCATCACGTCGTTCTTGGCCTTGACGATGCCTTCAGCATAGTCAGCGGGGGTCGGGTCGTCATCGTCGCCAAGCATCACGCTGAGCGCGTTCAGCATCACGCCCCAGATGGCGCCGGAGGTACCGCCGGCGCGATCCGACCAGGCCTCGGCGGCCATGCGCAGCAGCGTGCCGGCCCCGGCACTGCGGCTCACCGCGTCCTCGGCGGCCAGTTCCGCGGCGACCACGCCGCGCTGCATGCCGATGCCGTGATCGCCATCCCCGGCAATGGCGTCGAGCCGCCCCAGCTCTTCCACCTTCTGGTCGATGATCCTGCGCGTCGCGCTCAGCGCCTGATAGAGGCAGCGCGCGGCAGCGATCGATGCTTCGCTGGCTGGCGGAATGGCGTCGGCATCCGGGATGTCCAGCGCTGAGGCGTCGATCGGCGGGGCTGCCTTGAGACTGCCCTTGCGATAGGCGGGCGCATCCGCCGGCGCCTTCCAGAGCCGCTCCAGCTCGTCGTCGAGCCAGAACAGCGTCAACGAGGCGCCCGCCATGTCGAGACTGGTGACCAGTTCTCCCACCTCCGGTTCGACGATCTCCAGCCCGGCTTCCGTCAGCAGCTGATTGACCCGGCGATAGACCACGAACAGCTCTTCGTACTTGATCGAGCCCAGGCCGTTGAGCAGCACCGAGGCCTTGGCGCCTTTGACACTGCCGACGCCATCGGGGATCTCCTCCATCAGGTGGGAGACCAGCAGCTCGGCCAGGGCGTCGGCACTGGGCACGTCCTGCTCGCTGATTCCCGGCTCGCCGTGGATGCCCAGGCCCACCGCCATCTTGCCGGCGGGTACGTGGAACAGCGCGTCCTTCGAGCCCGGCAGCGTGCAGCCGTCGAATGCCACGCCCATCGAGCGCGTGCGCAGGTTGGCCGCGCGGGAGACACGCACGACCTCCTCCAGCGAATAGCCCGCCTCGGCGGCGGCCGCCGCGATCTTGAACACGGTCAGGTCGCCGGCGATGCCGCGCCGCTTGTGAAGCTCCTCCGGTCCGGCGCTGGAGACATCGTCGATGACCGCGACGATCTCGCAGGGGATGCCCTCGCGGATCAGACGCTCACGCGCCTGGCCGAAATGCAGCACGTCGCCGGCGTAATTGCCGAAGCTGAGCAGTACCCCGGCGCCATTGTTGGCGGCCTTGCAGACGTTGTAGACCTGCTGCGCCGACGGCGAGGCGAACAGGTTGCCCATGACCGCGCCATGGGCCAGCCCCTGGCCGACCAGCCCCGCGAAGGCCGGATAGTGGCCCGATCCACCGCCGATGACGACGGCGACGGTGCCCGGCTCGCTGCGAGTGCTGCGGATGACCCCGCCGGGTACCTGGCAGACCCGTTGCGCATGCGCAGCGACGAACCCCTCGGTCGCTTCGTCGACGAAATTCACAGGATCGTTGTAAAGACGTGTCATGGCCGACGCTCCCGGCGATTGAGTGAATGTCAGGCCTTGGACATCGACGCTCCGGGGCCTGATGAAAATATGATCCAGGTTTGCGCATTTGGTTTTCTTGCTGCGCCTGGGACCATCATAGCGGCCAAAGGGGGCGGCGATATGCGACTTTGGTGGTGATGAAGCCCCGTTTCATGCCCGAGTTTCGACGGTTTTTCTGTCGCTTCAGGCTGATTCTGCGCCGATTTTTGGGGTTTTGGCGCCTTTGAACACACGACTTTATGCTCATATGCGATATTCTTGTTCATATGATCGGTGTGTGGCTATGATGATGCCGTCGAGGTTCGACGTCATTGACAGCATGGAGGTGAGTGATGGCAAAGCAGTGGCGAGTGGCGCTGGGGTGTGACGAGGCGGCGTACGAAATGAAGCAGGCGATGATCGAGCATGTCAGGGCGCTGGGGCATGAAGTCGAGGACTTCGGCACCCACGAGGCCAAGCCGGTGCTCTACCCGGACATCGCGATCGAGGTCGCCGAGGCGATCGCGGCGGGGCGCTACGATCGCGGCATTCTGATGTGCGGCACCGGCATTGGCGTGGCGATCTCCGCCAACAAGGTGGCTGGCATTCGCGCCG
>NZ_CEXLVS010000146.1:0-10665 GCF_982684285.1 Salinicola sp.
TCGAGCTTCGAGCTTCGAGCTTCGAGCTTCGAGCTTCGAGCTTCGAGCTTCGAGCGAAGAACGCCAGCGACGATGTCGCTGGCGTTCTTCGTTCCGCATCCACGCTGTTCTTCGCGGCTCGCGGCTCGCGGCTCAGGGCTGAACCCTCACCAACCCCTCCTGCGCGGTCGAGGCCACCAGACGGCCGTCGCGGTCGTAGAAGCTGCCGCGAGCGAAACCGCGTGCGCCGCCCGCCCAGGGGCTCTCCATCACGTACAGCAACCACTCGTCGATTCTGGGGTCCTCGTGGATCCACAGGGCGTGATCCAAGCTGGCGATGCGCAGGCGTGGATCGCCGAACTCCACGTCGTGGGCCAGCAGCGAGGTCAACAGCAGGTTGAAGTCCGAGCTGTAGGAGAGCAGGTAGCGGTGGAGTGCCGGATCGTCCGGCATCGGACCGCCGCCCATTCGGAACCAGATCATCCGCGAGGGGGGGCAGTCATGGCGCTCCTCCACCGTGATGAATTCGACGGGGTGTCCACGAAAGCGCTGGTGGACCGCTTTGCCTTCCGCCAGCAGCGCCTCGGGGGTCGGGACATCGGGCGCCATGGGTTGGTGGCTCAGGCCGTGTTCCCGTCCCTGGAAGGAGGCGCTGCAGAAGAATATCGGTTTGCCCTTCTGGATCGCGGTGACGCGCCGCGTCGTGAAGCTGCCACCATCGCGAACGCGATCGACGGAGTAGACCACCGGGAGCTGGGCGTCGCCGGGGCGCAGGAAATAGCCATGCAGCGAGTGCAGATAGCGATCCTCGGGCACCGTGCGGGTCGCGGCGGCGGCGGACTGCCCCAGGGCCTGGCCTCCGAAAAGCTGCGGCAGTCCCAGGTCCTGGCTCTGGCCGCGGAACAGGTTCTCCTCCAGCGCTTCCAGGCCGAGAAGCTGGATAAGGTCGTTCAGCGCTTGTGTCATTCGGGTATCCTTGATGGCGCGTCGGTGATGGCTGGTCACGAGTATATCCTGCTCGCTGGCGACTCGCCGCGACGCGGCGCGGCAATACGGGACGATCATGATACGCAACGATGAATTCTACATGCACCGGGCGCTGGAGCAGGCCCGGCTGGCGCTGGAGGCGGGCGAGGTGCCGGTTGGCGCCGTGGTCGTGGATGGCCGGGGCGAGCCGATCGGTGCCGGCTACAACTGCCCGGTCGGTGGCCAGGATCCTACCGCCCATGCCGAAGTCCAGGCGTTGAGAAGCGCGGCGCTGGCGCTGGGCAACTATCGGCTGGACGACTGCACGCTGTTCGTCACCCTCGAGCCCTGCCTCATGTGCACGGGGGCGATCATCCATGCCCGCATCCGGCGGGTCGTCTACGCCACCGCGGAGCCTAAGGGCGGTATGGCCGAATCCCGCGCCAATCTCTTTGCGCAGCCCTGGTTCAATCATCGGGTCGAGGTGGAGGGTGGCGTGCTGGCCGTGCCGGCAAAGCGGCTGCTCCAGCAGTTCTTCCGGGAACGCCGGCGGGATGCCATGCAGCCGTGAACCGGCTCAGGTGGCGTCGGTGAGGATCACGCGATTGCGTCCGCCCTGTTTGGCGCGGTAGAGCGAATCGTCGGCGGCCTGGAAGAGTCGGTCGCGCCGGATCGGCGGCTCGTCGGTGATACTGACGCCAATGCTGAGCGTCACCGGCACGTTGCCCGGCAGGAGCAGGCCACTCTCGGCCACCGCCACACGCAGCGCCTCGGCGATCTCCCCGGCGGTCTGTCGATCGCAGTTCGGCAGGCAGGCCACGAACTCCTCTCCGCCGTAACGGGCGAACAGCCCGCCCGCGCGCTCTACCGGCCTTCGACAGCGCTGGGCGATCGTCTTGAGATAGCGATCGCCCTCCAGGTGCCCAAAGTGGTCGTTGACGCTCTTGAAGTGATCCAGGTCGCAGATCAGCAGCGCCAGCGGTAGCGGGTCCCGTTGATCGTCCATCCAGCGCAGCAGTTCGCGCCGATTGGGCAACTGGGTCAACTCGTCGTGACGGGCGATCCATTCGATCTCGTGCTGAAGACGCTCGCGCGCCTTCATCTCCTCGCGCAGCGAGGCGTTGGCCCGGTTGGCCAGGTGATGCTGGTGGGCCAGTCGACGGTAGATATAGAGCACCATGTGCAGCAGGTAGGCCAGCAGGATGCCGAAGGCGAGGGTGATTTCCGGCAGCCGACTCCGTTTCGCCTGCAGCCAGTGCAGGGAGGGCGCCACGCTCAGGGTCAGTCGATCGGTGCCCACGGTGACGGGTTGGCGATACTGCCAGTCCGCGAGATTGCCCAGCGGGCCGTAGTAGAAGTAGAGCTGCCGGTGGTCGCTGAGCGTCACCGCACGGTCCTGGTTGGGCGTCTGCGCCAGTAGCGAATTGAGCAGCTTGTCGACGCTCACCACCATCCCCACCGCACCGATCAGTGTTCCATCCACGACGTCGCGCACCGGGAGGTAGCTGATCACGCCACGCCCGCCCTGGATAAAATCGACGATCCCCGTCTGCCCTTCGATGCCGTAGACCAGTGGACGATCCAGTGCCTCCCGGTCCTGTGAGTCCACCCGGTAGAGATTGGTGCCGAGTACTGTCTGATTGCCGCGTAGCGGATAGACGCGGATGACGGTGCCGTCGAGGTCGATGAAGGCGATGTTGCGGAAGTAGCCGAAGTCGTCATGGTAGAGCCTGGCCTGTTGTTCCCACTCGGAGCGAGTCGGAACATCGCCCAGCATGTTCCAGAAACTGGTGAAGCGTCGCATCGCCTTGAGGTGAGATGCCGTCTCCGAAGCCATCCTGGTGGCGATGTCGTTGCCCTCGCTGGCGGCAAGGTCATACAGGCGCAGGTTGTCGGTCTGGCGCTGCTCCTGCCAACTGATCATGGCCAGCAGGGCAATCAGGCCGCCGGTCGCCAGGGGCGGCAGGATTCGCCGCCAGTAGCGGCGGAGCGCGGGAAGCAGCGCCAGGCACTGGGCGAACCAGAAAAGCCACAACGCCGCCAGGATCGCCACGGGCACTCCCGTCGTGCTGGACGCGTATTGCGAGGGCGGAGCCAGCGAGCGGTAGCCGAGCCAGGCGCCGCCCATGGCGACCAACAGCAGCAGCATCGGCGAGCCGAGGCCCAGGCGCGACAGCAGCAGGACGTTGAGCGTCAGACCGAAGATCATGCAGAGCGAGAGAATCGGAGGCCGGCCGCGGAACAGCTCCCAGCTTCCCGGTAGCCGATCGAGCCACTGCTGCCAGACATCGACGCTGAGCCAGGTCTCCCCCATCAGATAACTGGAGAGGATCGTCAGGGTGAGGAGGCAGGTAGGAATCAGCAGCCAGCGGCTGGCCCTGATCCATTGTCGCGATGCGGCGACTTGACCCAGCCAGAGCGCGCCCAGCAGTGGCATCAGCAGCCAGCGCTGATCCGGTTCGCCGGCGGGCCAGAGGGCAATCAACGCGATCGGGAACGCCAGGTACAGCGATAGACGTGACACCACCATAGGCATGGGCGTTAGGGTTCTCCACGGCGCGGCCGCCGATTACAGCAGCGGGGCGACGATTTCGAAGGGCGCGGTACTCTCCTCGTCCAGTGCGCGCTCGCCCAACTGGTTGAACTGCTGCTGGCTGCGATTGACGTACTTCAGAATCTCGTAATAACGGCGCACGTTACGGACGTAGATTACCGGTTCGCCGCCACGAGCGTAACCGTGGCGCACCCGGGAGTACCACTCGCGCTCCTGCAGCAACGGTAGCGCTTCGCGGACATCGGCCCAGCGCTTGGGGTCGCCGCCGCGCAGGCGAACGATCTCCTGGGCGTCGAACAGGTGCCCCAGGCCGACATTGTAGGCGGCCAGCGCCATCCAGGTTCGATCGGGTTCAGGTATGTCATCGGCAAGGCGCTGTTTGACCTGAAGCAGGTACCTGGCGCCACCGTCGATACTTTGACGCGGGTCGAGGCGATTATCGATGCCGACCTCGTCGGCGGTGGGGTGCGTCAGCATCATCAACCCGCGAACGCCGGTCGGCGATTCGGCATCGGCCTCCCAGTGTGACTCCTGAAAGCCGAGCGCGGCCAGCAGGTGCCAGTCGAAGCCGGTCTCCCGGGCGGCCTCCTTGAAGTAGGGCACGAAGCGCGGCAGCCGCGTCCCCACGTGGTGGATGAAGAGCCGGGCGCCAACGTACTCGAGATAATCGTCGTGGCCGAAGTAGCGCCCCACGAGCTCATCGAGCTCGCCGTTGCGACGCTGCTCTTCCAGGAAATCGTTGGCGGCGCTGAGCAGGTCGATCGGCTGGTTCGCCGCGAAGGCCCAGGCCAGACTCATCGGCTTGCCCAGCGGGAAGCCGCGTTCGACGTTGGGGAAGAACAGCCGGTTGAGCCTGAATTGCTGGGTGTAGACCACGGCCGCATCGAGGTCGTCGCGCTCGACCATCTCCATCAGATCGGCGATGGCCAGGCCCTCCGCCTCCTTCCAGCCCAGACCCGGAAGATTGCGCTGCTGGGTGCGTAGCGCCTCGGCATTGCCGGAGTCGGCGATCACGCCGATACGCAGACCGACGAGATCGTCCAGGGTACGTACCGGAGGCAGGCCCCGGCGATAGACCACCAGCGGCTGCAGCGTGAGGATCGGTTGGCTGTACCGGATGCCTTTCCGGTCCAGGTCGAGTGCCAGGGCCGCGGCGCCCATGTCGGCGTCGCCACGTCTCACGTGGTCGATCACGCCGCCGATACTCTCCTCGGTATCGACCGACAGACTGACGCCCAGCGACCGTGCAAAGCGACGCATCAGCTCGTATTCGAAGCCGGTCGGGCCATGCCCCCCGGCGTAGAAGGTGATCGGCCCGCTGCGTGTCGCCACCTGCAGGAAATCGCGCTTGCGGATCGGCTCCAGCCCGTCGCCGAAACGCGGCGCCAACTGAGCGGGACAGAGGACGATCGCCAGCGCCAACAGCAGTACCAGCGCGCGCCGCAGACGTGTCATGAGCTTGGACATGCAGTGGGATCGGTGACAGCGTGACGGCACACCATAGCCGGCCCCCGTCCCGCTGTCATCCATTGGCTACCGCGCTACGCATCCCGAGGGGCGGGCCTCTCGCTCCCGTTGCAGAAGATTTTTCCACGCTGCAGCGGCCTCGATCGGCGCCAGGCCCGTTGCCTTAGCGAGCGCCGCCGCTTTCCAGTATCATGGCGCCCTGATCCCGGCATCGCCGTCCGTCTCGCACGAGACGGACGCGATCCCCGACCGTCCTGGAGGCTTTCCACGCCATGCTCGAATTGCAAGGCGCTCCCGCGCTATCTGCATTCCGTCACGCCAAACTGCTCGCCGATCTTCGCGCTGTCGTTCCCGAAGTCGAGTCCCTCAAGGCACATTACGTTCATTTCGTCGACCATCATGACGAGCTCGACGCCGAGGCGCGCCAGGTGCTGGAGCGGTTGCTGGGCCATGGTTTTCAGAATCATGAAGGCCACGATCGTGAATCCGGGCGGGACGCATCGCCCGAAGGGCATCTGTTTCTGGTCGTGCCCCGTATCGGCACGATCTCGCCGTGGTCCTCCAAGGCCACCGATATCGCCCACAACTGTGGTCTCGAGTCGGTGGCGCGGATCGAGCGGGGCATCGCCTATCGGGTGACGCTGAAGAGCGCGCCGGCCCCCGACAGCTACGAGGCCCTGGTGGCGCGCCTGCACGATCGAATGACGGAAACCGTGCTGTTCGACTCCAGCGACGCGGCCAAGCTGTTCTCCCATCACCGGCCGACGCCGCTGGCCACGGTCGACGTGATCCAGGGCGGGCGTCCGGCGCTGGCGGACGCCAACGGCAAGTTGGGGCTGGCGCTGGCCGACGACGAGATCGACTATCTGGTCGAGGCCTTCCGGGAGCTGGGGCGCAACCCGACCGACGTCGAGCTGATGATGTTCGCCCAGGCCAACTCCGAACACTGCCGCCACAAGATCTTCAACGCCGACTGGGTGATCGACGGCGAGCCGCAGACCCATTCGCTGTTCAAGATGATCAAGAACACCTTCGAGTGTTCCAGCGACAAGGTGCTCTCGGCCTACAGCGACAACGCGGCTATCATCGAAGGGCCGACAGCGGGGCGTTTCTTCCCTTCGCCGGAGAACCAGGTTTACGGGGCGACTCAGGAACCGATCCATATCCTGATGAAGGTGGAGACTCACAATCACCCGACGGCAATTGCGCCGCATCCGGGGGCGGCCACCGGTGCCGGCGGCGAGATTCGCGACGAGGGCGCCACCGGCCGCGGCGGCAAGCCCAAGGCGGGCTTGACCGGCTTCACTGTCTCCAACCTGCGGATTCCCGAATTCGTCCAGCCGTGGGAGGCGTTCGACTACGGCAAGCCCGAGCGCATCCAGTCGGCCCTCGATATCATGCTCGAAGGCCCGATTGGTGGCGCGGCGTTCAACAACGAGTTCGGCCGCCCCAACCTCAACGGTTTCTTCCGCACCTTCGAGCTCGACGCCGTGGGCGCCGGCGGGATCGAGCGGCGCGGCTATCACAAGCCGGTGATGCTGGCCGGCGGCTACGGCAACGTCCGCGATGGCCACGTGCTCAAGGGCGAGATCCCGGTCGGCGCCAAGCTGATCGTGATGGGCGGTCCGGCGATGCTGATCGGCCTCGGCGGCGGTGCGGCGTCGTCGATGGCCTCCGGCGCCTCCAGCGAGGATCTCGATTTCGCCTCGGTGCAGCGCGACAACCCCGAGATCGAACGCCGCGCCCAGGAAGTGATCGACCGCTGCTGGGCGCGGGGCGACGACAACCCCATCGCCTTCATCCATGACGTCGGTGCCGGCGGTCTCTCCAATGCCTTGCCGGAGCTGGTCAAGGATGGCGGCCGCGGCGGCCTGTTCGACCTGCGTGCGGTGCCCAACGCCGAGCCGGGCATGAGCCCGCTGGAGATCTGGTGCAACGAGGCCCAGGAGCGCTACGTGCTGGCGGTGACGCCGGCGCAGCTCGAGCGCTTCGATGCGCTGTGTGCCCGCGAGCGCTGTCCCTATGCCGTGGTCGGCGAGGCTACCGAGTCGCACCACCTGGCCGTGCGCGACGGTCATTTCGAGGCCGATCCGGTGGATCTGCCGATGAGCGTGCTGTTCGGCAAGCCACCCAAGATGCAGCGCAGCTTCGAGCGCGAGACGCTCAACCTGCCGGGCCTCGGGCTCGACAACCTCGATCTGCGCGAAGCGCTGGATCGGGTGCTGCGGCTGCCGACGGTGGCCTCGAAGAGCTTTTTGATCACCATCGGCGACCGCTCGATCACAGGCATGGTCGCGCGCGACCAGATGGTCGGCCCGTGGCAGGTGCCGGTGGCGGACTGCGCGGTCACCACGTCGAGCTACGACACCCACGCCGGCGAGGCGATGGCCATGGGCGAGCGCCCGCCGGTGGCGCTGATCGATCCGGCGGCCAGCGCGCGTCTGGCGGTGGCCGAGGCGATCACCAATCTCGCCGCCGCGCCGATCGAGAAGCTCTCCGACATCAAGCTCTCCGCCAACTGGATGAGCGCCGCCGATCACGTCGGCGAGAATCAGGCGCTTTACGACGCCGTCCACGCCGTGGGCATGGAACTGTGCCCGGCGTTGGGCATTGCCGTACCGGTGGGCAAGGATTCGATGTCCATGCGCACCGCCTGGCAGACCGAAGAGGGCGAGAAGAGCATCACCGCGCCGTTGACGTTGAACATCACCGGCTTTGCCCCGGTCACCGACGCGCTGCGCACGCTCACGCCCCAGTTGCGCCTCGACCAGGACGAGAGCGACCTGATCTTGATCGATCTCGGTCGCGGCCGGAATCGTCTCGGCGGCTCCGCCCTGGCGCAGGTCTACGGCCAGGTCGGCAACGTCTGCCCGGATCTGGACGAAGCCGAGGACCTGGTGGCGTTCTTCAGCGTCATCCAGGGGCTCAACGCCGACGGCAAGCTGCTCGCCTATCATGACCGCAGCGACGGCGGCCTGATCGTGACCCTGCTGGAGATGGCCTTCGCCGGCCGCGGCGGGCTCGAGATCAAGCTCGACTGGCTCACCGACGATGCCGTCGGCGCGGTGGATGCGCTGTTCGCCGAGGAGCTGGGCGCGGTGATTCAGGTCAACCGCCAGGATACCGAATTCGTGCTGGCGCAGTTCGCCGCTGCCGGCATCGAGACCTGTGGCGTCATCGCCCGCCCGCGTTACGACGACCAGGTCCGCGTGACGCTGTTCGAAGAGCCGCTGCTGGAAACCACCCGGGCCATGACCCAGCGCGTCTGGTCGGAAACCAGCTATCGGATGCAGGCGCTGCGCGACAACCCCGAATCCGCCAAGAGCGAATTCGACGGCCTGCTCAACCTGCGCGATCCGGGGCTGTCGGCCAGTCCCACCTTCGATGTCGACGACGACGTCGCTGCGCCTTACATCCAGACCGGGGTGCGGCCGCGGGTGGCGATCCTGCGCGAGCAGGGCGTCAACGGACACATGGAAATGGCGGCGGCGTTCGACCATGCCGGCTTCGAGGCGGTCGATGTCCACATGAGCGACATTCTCGCCGGGCGTGTCACCCTCGATGACATGAAGGGCCTGGTCGGCTGCGGCGGCTTCTCCTACGGCGACGTGCTCGGCGCCGGCGGCGGCTGGGCCAAGTCGGCGCTGTTCAACGGCCGCGCTCGCGACCAGTTCGCGGCCTTCTTCGAACGGGAAGACACCTTCGGCCTCGGCGTCTGCAACGGCTGTCAGATGTTCTCGCAGCTGAAAGAGCTGATCCCCGGCGCCGAGCGCTGGCCGCGCTTCGTGCGCAACGGCTCGGAGCAGTTCGAGGCCCGCGTGTCGATGGTCCAGGTCGAGGATAGCCCGTCGATCCTGCTCGCCGGCATGGCCGGTTCGACCCTGCCGATCGCCGTCGCCCACGGCGAGGGTCAGGCGCTGTTCGAGGATAGCGGCCACCTGCGCGGCATGCAGACCAGCGGCCAGATCGCGCTGCGCTACATCGACAACGAGGGCCAGGTGACGACGCGCTATCCGGCCAACCCCAACGGCTCGCCGGCCGGTATCACCGGCCTGACCACGCCGGACGGCCGCGTCACCATCATGATGCCCCATCCGGAGCGGGTCGCCCGCGCGGTGACCAACTCCTGGCGACCGCCGGCGTGGACGCAGGATGGCGCCTGGATGCGGATGTTCCGCAATGCGCGCGTGTGGGTTGATTGATGTGAAGGTCGACTGACGTAACGGTCGATTGACGCCAGCGTTGGCGTGATGACGAAAACCGGCTTGTCCTGGGGTTTATAACCTTGGGGCAAGCCGGTTTTTTTATGGGTGGTTGGCTCTATGTTGGCGAGGTTACGACTGCCTTCGTTTTAACCAACCCTATGCTGGCCCTGAAGAGAGGGCTTAACGCTCGCCCTCTCTTCGCTCTCCCTCTTCTGGCGCCACGAACCGCGAAACCCTGTGCGATAGCTGACGTGAGTTCGGGTCGGCGCCTATGGACATCCCTGTCCCAACGCGCCTCGCGCGACATCCATGTCGCGCGACCCGACCCACGCCAGCCTCGCACAGCGCGGTCCGTAAAAGGCGCCGGCTGGCAGTCGCAGATGTCGGTAACGTGGTTCTCAGTCTTGCGAATAAAGCGCCCAATACCGCGTCCGAATTCGCTCGAGACAGAGCCTCAGCTCACCATCCAGCGCACGGTCCTCGACCACCGGGACGAAATCCTCGCGCAGCGTCGCGACCATCTCGGCAAGCGGGGCGGGCAGGGGATCGCCGCGCAGCCCAACCCCCTGCAGTCCGGCCAGTAGCGTCGCGGCGGCGACCTGTTCGGTGAGCTCGAGCACGCGCAGGGCGTCGCGGGCGGCGATGGTGCCCATGCTCACCTTGTCCTGGTTGTGGCACTCGGTGGAGCGCGAGAAGACGCTGGCGGGCATGGTGCCCTTGAGCGCTTCGGCGGCCCAGGCTGAGGCGCCGATCTGGACCGCCTTGAAGCCGTGATTGATCATTGCCCGCCCGGCCGGGGCACCGGAGAGGTTGCTCGACAGGCCGTGGTTGTAGCGGCTGTCGACCAGCAGCGCGAGCTGACGGTCGAGCAGGTCGGCGACGTTGGCGGTCAGGGTCTTGAGGCTGTCCATGGCGAAGGCGATATGGCCGCCGTAGAAGTGGCCGCCGTGCATCACTTCGCCCGCATCCGGGTCGATCAGCGGGTTGTCGTTGGCGCTGTTGAGCTCGGTCTCGATGAAGCCGCGCAGCCAGTCGAGACTGTCGGCCAGCACCCCCAGCACGTGGGGTGCGCAGCGCAGCGAATAGCGATCCTGCAGGCGCTGCTGGGGCGGCAGGCATTCCAGTTCCAGATCGGCACGCAGCCAGGCGGCGACCCTGGCCTGGCCTGGATGAGGCTTGGCCGCGAACAGCCGCGCGCTGAAGTGATCGGGGTTGCCGCGCATCGCGGCCACGTTGAGTGCGGTGATCCGCGTGGCGAGCTTCAGCAGATACTCGGCGCGACCGAACGCCTGGCACGCCAGCGCGGTCATCACCGCGGTGCCATTCATCAGCGCCAGCGCCTCCTTGGGTCGCAGCGTCAGCGGCTGCCAGCCCAGCTCGGCATGGACGTCGGCCGCCATCCGGACCTCGCCTCGCCAGATCACTTCGCGCTCGCCGCAGAGCATGGCGGCGACGTAGGAGAGCGGCGTCAGGTCGCCGCTGGCGCCCACCGAG
>NZ_CEXLVS010000147.1:0-8556 GCF_982684285.1 Salinicola sp.
CCAGAACCATCATCTCGATGTTGTTGCGGACCTTGTCTTCATTGGCGGCAAGGTTCTCGCGAAGCTTGGGCGTGAGCTCGTCGAGCGCCGCATAGATCCCATCGATACCACCACGCTCGTTGATCAGCTTCGCGGCGGTCTTCTCCCCCACGCCCGGCACGCCGGGAATGTTGTCGATCTTGTCCCCCATCAGCGCCAGGTAGTCGATGATCAGCGACGGCGGAATCCCGAACTTGGCCTCGACGCCGGCGATATCCAGAGTCTCGCCCTTCATGGTGTTGACCAGGGTGATGTGCTGGTTGACCAGTTGGGCCATGTCCTTGTCGCCGGTGGAGATCACCGCATCGCGGCCGGATTCGGTGGCCAGCCGTGCCAGCGTGCCGATCACGTCGTCCGCCTCCACGCCCTCGATGCACAGCAGCGGCAGGCCGAGGGCGCGAACGCAGTCGTGCAGCGGCTCGACCTGCGGGCGCAGGTCATCCGGCATCGGCGGCCGGTGGGCCTTGTACTCGGCGTAGATCTCGTCGCGGAAGGTCTTGCCCTTGGCATCGAACACCACCGCCATCGGGCTCTGCGGATACTGCTTGATCAGGCTCTTGAGCATCGAGAGTACGCCGCGGACGGCGCCGGTGGGCTGCCCATCGGAGGTGGAGAGCGGCGGCAGCGCGTGAAAGGCGCGATAGAGATAGGACGATCCGTCGACGAGGACGATGGGGGCATCTGCCATGAGCTGCGTGATCCGTGGCTGGCTTTCGATCTCCTCATGATACGCAAGCCACGGCTCGGCGTCAGGGCGTTCGCCCCCCTGCGTCGGCGGGGTGGAAAGCGATACACTGGGTTCGTCCGTATCCCCGGGGGCCCGTGCCCCGAGACCAGCGAAGGAGTCCGCCATGTCACGATGGCCGCGAAAGACCTCAAGATCGCGAACGACGGCACCGCTGGCGAGCCTGCTGCTGGCGCTGCTGATCGCTGGGTCGGCGCTGCCCGCGTTGGCGCAGCCCGCGGAGCAGCCCAGCATCACCTCGCAGCAGGACGGCCAGCGCACGATCGACGAGTACCGCGTCAACGGCAAGCTCTACGCGATCCGCATCGTGCCCGCCGACGGCAAGCCCTATTTCCTCTACGACAACAACGGCGACGGCGACTTCAGCCGCGTCGAGGCGTCCAGCGTTGCGGTACCGGCGTGGGTCATACAGGAGTGATGCCGGCGCCGGACCGCGGGCGTTTCGGCTCGAGGCACCCGCGGTCCGGCCCGCAAACCGACCAGCGCCTGGATCGCCGGTAGGAGAGCGCCTCGCGAGTCGCTACAATGCGCGCTGCCTTTTTATCCTGCGGTTTTTCATCAGCGGTTTTTTATCACTAATGTCCGCCCCAGATTCCGAGATCCCATGGCCGTATTCACCCCGTTGAGCGACGATCAGGTCGCCGAGTTTCTCGAACGCTACACCGTCGGCCGCCTGCAGACGCTCAAGGGCGTGCCGCAGGGCACCGAGAACAGCACCTTCTTCGTCACCACCGAACAGGGCGAGTGGGTACTGACGCTGTTCGAGCAGGGGGAGTTCGAGGATCTGCCGTTCTTCGTCGACCTGCTGGACTATCTGGCCGCGCGGCAGTTGCCGGTGCCGGGGCCGGTTCACGATCGCGACGGCGTCGCCCTGCAGCGCCTGGCCGGTCGCCCCGCACTGCTGTTTCCGCGCATGCCGGGCAGCCACCCCAGCGCCCCGAACCTGACCCAGTGCGCCGCGCTCGGCGATGCGTTGGGCCGGATGCACCAGGCCTCGCAGCACTTCACCGGCGAGCGCACCAACCCGCGGGATCTCGACTGGCTCATGCGGCGCCATCGCGAGGTGCTGCCGTTTCTCTCCGACGACGACCAGGCCCTGATGAGCCGCGAGATCGCCGACTACACCCAGGCGTTCGACGGCATCGAGCTGCCCTCGGGCGCCATCCACGGCGATCTGTTCCGCGACAATACCCTCTACGACGGTGACCGACTCGGTGGCATCATCGATTTCTACAACGGCTGCACCGGGGAGCTGCTGTTCGATCTGGCAATCGTGATCAACGACTGGGCCAGCGACGCCGATGGCAGCCTGAACGTCGCGCGCTACGAGGCGATCCTGGCGCCCTACCTGCAACATCGACCGCTATCCGCCAGCGAGCGTGCACTGTGGCCGACCATGCTGCGGATGACGGCGCTGCGCTACTGGCTGTCGCGGCTGCTGGTGATCCACGTCGATCCGCCGGCCCACGACATCACGCCCCACGACCCGGCGCGCTTCCGCACGCTGCTGGGCAAACGGCTCGAGGCCGCGCCCCCCGGTTTCCCCAACGCCATCGCCTGAGCCGACGCCGTCAGACTGGCCAACGACGCCAATCACTGTACCTGTGGCGACTTTCGACTAGCTTTTCCCTGACATCCAGGGCAGTGATCGTCATAATGCGCGCCAAATGCGTTCCCGGCACCGTCATCGTCCACGCCGGGTGTTCACCGCCGGTCGATCGGAGAGCGTCATGAAGCATTCTTCCCCCGCCGCCAAGGCCCGCCGTACCTACAACATCGATCAGTGGGGCAGCGGCTAGTTCGATGTCGACGATCAGGGCCGCACGCTGGTCCGCCCGCTGGGCAGCGAAACGCCCGGACCGACGCTGGTGCTCGACACCCTGGTCGACCGCCTGCGCGACGCCGGATTGCGCCTGCCGGTACTGGTGCGATTCATCGATATCCTCCACGACCGCGTCGAGCAGCTCTGCATGGCCTTCGACCGGGCGATGAAGGAGGAGGACTACCAGAGCAGCTATACCGCGGTCTATCCGATCAAGGTCAACCAGCAGCGTCGCGTGGTCGAGGAGATTCTCGCCACCCAGGAGCGTGGCCATGGCCGGGTCGGGCTGGAAGCGGGCAGCAAGCCGGAGCTGATGGCAGTGCTGGCGCTATCCGGCGACGAGGGCTCGTCGCTGATCGTCTGCAACGGCTACAAGGATCGCGAGTACATCCGCCTGGCGCTGATGGGGGAAAAGCTCGGCCACAAGGTCTACCTGGTGGTCGAGAAATACTCCGAGTTGAGCCTGATCCTGGAGGAGGCCGAGAAGCTCAAGGTCAAGCCGCGTATCGGCCTGCGCGCCCGGCTCTCCTCCGTCGGCAAAGGCAAGTGGCAGGACACCGGCGGCGAGAAATCCAAATTCGGGCTTACCGCCAGCCAGTTGCTGGCCATCACCGAGCGGCTGCGCGACGCCAACGCCCTGGACAGCCTGCAACTGGTGCACTTCCACCTCGGCTCGCAGATCGCCAATATCCGTGATATCCAGCGCGGCCTGCGCGAATGCGCGCGCTTCTACCACAGCCTGCGCGAACTGGGCGCGCCGATCGATACGGTGGACGTCGGCGGCGGCCTGGGCGTGGATTACGAAGGCACCCGCTCGCGCAGTTTCTGTTCGATCAACTACTCGATGCAGGAGTACGCCACCAACGTGGTGTGGGCCTTCCGTCAGATCTGCGAAACCCACGACCTGCCGCACCCCCGGTTGATTTCCGAATCCGGCCGCGCGCTGACCGCCCACCATGCGGTACTGGTCACCAACGTGATCGGCGAGGAGCGGCTCGGGCACATCGAACCGGAGCGCCGGGTCGAGGGCGACGCCCACGTCGCCGAACTGTGGCGGGTCTACGATCGCCTCGAGGGCATGCGCGAGCCGCGGGACCTGGTCGAGGCCTATCACGACGTGGTCCAGGCCGTGGGGGAACTGCAGGATCGCTTCGTGCTGGGACTGGCCGACATGCAGGCCCGCGCCGAGGGCGAGTCGGTCTACTTCGCCGCGTGCCAGCGCCTGCACCAGCGTCTCGACAACCGCAACCGCGCCCACCGGGAAATCGCCGACGAGCTGGCGGAGAAGCTCGCCGACAAGCTGTTCGCCAACTTCTCGCTGTTCCAGTCGCTGCCGGACGTGTGGGGGATCGATCAAGTGTTCCCGGTGCTGCCGCTGACCGGGCTGGATCGCGAACCGACCCGCCGCGGCGTGATCCAGGACATCACCTGCGACTCCGACGGCCGGATCGATCTCTACGTCGACGGCCAGGGACTCGAGAGCACGCTGCCGCTACCGGAGTGGGACGACGATGACGACAAGCTGATCGGGCTGTTTCTGGTCGGCGCCTATCAGGAGATCCTCGGCGACCTGCACAACCTGTTCGGCGACACCGACTCGGTCGACGTCGCCCTCGACCACAACGGCGAGTGGCGCCTTTCTCACGTCCAGCAGGGTGACGCGGTCGCCGACGTACTCGGTTACGTCAACTTCGACGCCGTGGCGCTCAAGCAGAAGCTCACCGAGCAGCTGATCGCCAGCCCGCTGAGCGTCGAAGAGCGCGAACTGTTCGTCAGTGAACTGTCGGAAGGGCTCAGCGGCTATACGTATCTGGAGTAACGAGCCGCGAGAGCAATAGGGTCTCCGGTAAGGGAAGAGCGCCAGCGGTGAATGCCGCTGGCGCTCTTCGTAACCCGTAGCGGGTTTTATCGCGTTCGCGTGCCGACATCCAGGCCCAGCGACAGGGATAGCCCGAGAACGGCATCCCGCGGCAGCTGGCCCACGCCGGAAGGCGTACCGGTCAGGATCACGTCGCCCGGCTCGAGGGTGAAGGTCCGGGTCATCTCTTCGATCAACGCCGGCATGTCGAACAGCATGTCACTGGTCTTGCCGCTCTGCTGGCGCTCGCCGTTGATGTCGAGGTGAAAAGTGATCGCGCTCCAGTCGACCTCGCCCTCCACCGGTACGAACCGCGAGATCGGGCAGGCGCCGTCGAACGCCTTGGCCCGCTCCCATGGATGCCCCTTCTCCTTGAGCGCGGACTGCACGTCGCGCAGCGTCAGATCCAGCGCCAGGCCGACCCCTGCCACGCCGTTCATCGCCTCTTCCGCACTGACCCGACTCATGCGTTCGCCGATCAGCAGCGCCAGTTCGGTCTCGAAATGCACCTCGCCGTGGCTGAACTGACGCTCGATCGGCTCTTCCAGTTCGACGGCACTGGTCGGGGGCTTGATGAACAGGATCGGCGACTTGGGAACCGGGTTGTTGAGCTCTTTGGCATGTTCCGCGTAGTTGCGCCCCACGCAGAGAATCTTGCCCAGCGGCAGGCCGGTCTCGAGACCGTCGACGAATCGGGTGGTAAAGGACATGTCGAACTCCAAAGTCATGGCGATGAACGTGACGAACCGCACGACGACCCGGATTTCTCGTCGAAACGGCAACCTCCAGACACAAGAAGCCGCCGCTGGCGGCAACTCGACGAGTCTACCTCCAACGACGGCTTATGGCATCACATCGGCCTGATGTCCCGAGTTGCTCGACAACGCAGGACGGCGGTCATGGATGCCTCAGTGGGTGCCCTGCTGCGGCGTCCACACTTCGTCCGGCTGGTGGGCCAGGAACGACGGTCGCGACTTCCTGGCACCGAACGGCTGAACGCAGGCGTTGTCGCGACGGTTGTAGACGAAGAACGCGTTACTGCGCGGGTCCGGCGACATGTTGGCGTTGGAACCATGCAGCGTGTTGCAGTCGAACAGCAACAGCCCGCCGGCAGCGCCGGTGGGCGCTTCGATGCCGCGCGCCTTGATCAGCTCGCGCAGCGCCTCGTTGCTGGGCACCCCGAGTTCCTGCTGCTTCAGCGACTGCTTGTGGTTGTCGTCCGGCGTCTCGCCCAGGCAGTGCACGAACACCGTGTGCGAGCCGGGAATCAGCATCAACGGGCCGTTGAAATGATGGTTGTCCGTCAGCACGATGGAAGCGCTGACGGCGTGCATCTCCGGCATGCCGTCTTCGGCGTGCCAGGTCTCGAAGTCCGAGTGCCAGTTGAAGCCCTTGCCGTGGAAGCCGGGCTTGTAGTTGATCCGCGACTGATGCACGTAGACATCACCACCGACGATCTGCCGGGCGCGGCCCACCATGCGCTCGTCTTCCGCCAGTTGGGCAAACCGGCGAGACAGGTGGTGGACGGCGAACAGCGAGCGGATTTCGTGACTCTGGGGTTCGGTGATCGAGAAATCCCGATCCCGGAAGTCGTCGCGGTCGAGCATGATCGCGAGCTCTTTCCGCAACTCGTCGAGTTCGGACTCGCCCAGAAAATTGGGCTCGAACAGGAAACCGTCACGTTCGAAACGATCCAGTTGCTCGCCGTTAAGCGGACCATCGAGATGGCGCCCCTTGACGACGTCCTCCCTACGCTGTTGCCAGAGCGCGTCCTGCGGCTGACGCAAGCGTGTCGGGTAGCGATCCTGCTTCGTCCACGCGGAGTTTCGGGTTTTGGGGGATGCGGTCTGTACTGACATCCAATCACCTCCAAGTTTGTGATCAGGGTTCAGATCCAGTCCTAGGTGCGATACGCAAAACGACATGATGCGCTGCACTAAACTTGATTAGGAAAGGGTCAAAGGATCCTCAGTTGTCTTTCAGTGGGATACCCATCCTAGAAAAGAGCCGAGGGATTTCAACCTCGATGTCTCTCATCCGGAGACGCCACGGTGACACTCACCGATCACGCCAACGATAACGTAAATCAAATAATCCTGAATTATCCACGGCGGGAAATGGGGCGGAAAAGCGCGGGCAACACGCTATTCATCATCGCGTCACACACGCCGGCCACACTACGGCCCACGAAACGACGATGACCCAACCTCCACCCTCTCCAGAGGTGCGCCATGATTCGCGTCACGCTCGATCTCACCTGCTCGATCTGCGACCACGACCAGTTCTATCTCCCGGTGCGAGCCGACGAGAGACAACAGGTCCGGTGCGCCAACTGCACGGCGTTCAAGTGTTACTCCGCGGATCTGGAGAAAGCGATGATCGCCCTGTCTCGCGACAGGAAACGACGCTCCGGGCAAGAGCGGGCCAATGCCGCGTGATGGCCAGGGCGTCGTTGCCCTGCAACATGGCCCAGGCGAATGGCGCCTCGAGGCAGAACCTGAAGGACCGATGGTGCGACGATCAGTCCCGAGCCGGTGATCCGCTCGCCGCCTCAGCGGAAAGACTGTACCGGGACGGTGGTGATGCTGGCCGTTGCCGGGCCGTGGGCTCCCAGTCGTGGTAAGGCCGCATCGGCTTGACGACCTGGTCGCGATAGAAGGAAACGAACGGCTCCGCGATCAATGGCGTGTCGGCCTTGGGTACATCCCCGAAACGGCAACGGAAGTCGGTGCAGTCCATCGGCGCCTGCCCATCCACCCCCTTGGCCCAGGCCGCGCTTCCACCGAGGCCCCAACACACCACGCCGATCACGGTCATGACATAGCGAAAGGTTTTCATGGCACCCTCGTCTCATTAGCCCGTCAATATCGACCGTCAGTACCGACCCATCCGGATCGACCCGCCTGCATCGACTCGCCTTCGAGGCGAAACTCCGACGAAAAGCCTGAGTGTAAGGAGCGCCACCGCCGGCTGCCGCCTGAAAGGTGTGGTACTGCGAACGCGAAAAGGGTGAGTAACCGACCTCTCGAGCGCCCTACCACCAGTGCAGCGGGTAACGACGATGCCTCGCCAGATTGTTGATCAATACCGCGATCAGCAGCATCAGCAGGCAGCCGGTCGCGACCGGGAAAAAGGCGTAGGACCAGCCCAGCGTATGGAGTTCGGCGGAGCCGATCACCGCGATGAGAGCGGTGGCGCCATCCGGCGGATATAGGGCGCGAACGCGAAGCACGGCTTGACGCCCCCCACACGGGGTGAACATCAAGCCGCTTACTTCAGCGTGTCGCTCAGACCCGAATCAGCTCGGCAATGGCGCTGGCATCCGGCAAGTCGGTGACCGACCAGGCGGTACGGATCAAATTATCCTGCGCTTCCGGGGAGAGTACGCCATTGCAGCAGGAGCGGACTTTGCCCTCCAGTTCCGCATCGGTCAGGGGATTTTCTGGCCCACCCCGATAGCGCTCATCGGCCCAGCCCGAGATTTCGTGGCCGTCCTTCAGCTGGATCGTGATGCGCGAGCGCATCTTGTCAAAGCCCTGGCCCTCGATTTCTGCGTCAAACTCGGTACGAATGCGCCGTTGCATATCCTGCATGGCCTGGGAAGCCACGAACTCATCCGAGAACTCACGCTTACCGGCCTGACGGTCCAAGGCGATCATGGCCAGAGCGGCCGGCAACGAGAACTTGGCCTGCAGGTGGTTGGCCGCGACCGGATAACGGATCGGGTTGAGAATGTTGCTTCCCGCATGGACGGTGACCTGTTCGATATTGTCCGGGGCGACATCGCCTTCGGTGACAAGCCGCAACATCAGGTCGATGGTCGGGTGAGTCAGCACGCCGCAAGGATAAGGCTTGATCGAGACGCCCGGTTCGATGATGGTCCAGACCCTGCCGAAACCCTGTTGCAGTTTTTCGGCGCTCACCCCCCCACCCTGTACGGCCATGAATCCCCAAGGGCCATCGAGCGCATCAGGATCGGCCGTGAAGCCCCGCTCGGCCAATAGCGCCGCGGTCACTCCGTTTTCCGACGCGCGCCCGACGTGCAGCGGTTTGGTCATGGTGCCGAAGTTGCAACGGATACCGGCGGCCAGG
>NZ_CEXLVS010000147.1:8566-10530 GCF_982684285.1 Salinicola sp.
GATATCGCCACCTCACAGAGGACTTCACCTTGTACCGCCTCGACAAGCGCGGCAAGTGTTTCGCTCGTTTTATACGCGAAATACAACCGCCACCATGTATGCCAGGCTGGCGGCGATGCCGAAGCCATGGCGTAGCTTGTCGCCGCTCAGTCCTATCAACTTGGCAGCACTGGCGAAAGCGCCGAAGGTTCCGACGGTACCGCTGGAGTGCATGCCCCGCATATAGTGCTGCGGCAACATCCATTCGGAAATCTTGCACTCGACCTCGAAACCGGTGAGGAACGCTTCCATGAAGCGAGTTCCTGTCACGCCACCCAGCTTCTGGCTCATTACCAAGGTCGCGGTCAGCGATGGAATGGTCGGGTGAGTGAGCAGACCGTAGATATGGTCCGGATCCTTGCTAACCTGGCTGTCGTCCCAGTCATGGGCATGTCCGGCCGTACCTATCACGCGCGCTGCCATTGCCGCTGGCACCTTGCCCTCGCCCTTGCTGCGCAGGTAGGCATCGGCACGCCCCCGGGTATCTTCCGCTTCGTCAGCGAGCAGGCACACCGTCTGCTCTTCGGAACCCGCCACGAAGAGCCCCAGCCCGTCGAGCAGACAACGCGTTCCGATGCGCACCGCCTCCTCGGGTATATCACTGAATCGGACACCTTCGATGAAGGCCACGGCTTCTGCCGTGATGTGCGTTTGTTCAGGCATTTTAGCGAATACGTTATTGGCAACTGACATGGATGACTCCTTTCTTCGAATGATGAAAGACGCGAAGGCCCCCGTAGGGAGGGACCGAGCGAATCGGTGCATGAGAGGGCTAGCCGAAGTAACGACCGCCGTTGAGGTGGAAGGTCTGCCCGGTGATGTAGCGCGCCTGCGGCCCGGCCAGAAAGCCGACGGTCGAGGCAACTTCGTCAGGTCGCCCCAGGCGAGCGGCGGATACACTTTCTCCCTGGAGGTGCGGTGGCGGCGAGCCGACTGCTCGCTGCGTCTCGATCTGGCCCGGCACGACACAGTTCGCGGTGATACCGCGCCCCGCCAGTTCCACCGCCAGCGCCCGCGTCAGCCCGATTACGCCCATCTTCGAGGCAATGACGTTGGCCCGCTCCGCCGCGCCGACATGCGCACTCAGTCCACCGAAGGTGATGATCGAAGCCTCGCGGTATTCGCCCAGCAGCGATAAAGCCGCATGAACGGTATAGAAGGCGCCGTCGAGATTGACGCCCATCACCTCGCGCCAGTCTTGCGGCGTAATTTGTTCGAGAGGCTTGTGCGGGCGAACCGCCGCGCAGCAGGCCAAGCAATCCAGCCTGCCGAAGCGGTGATCGAGTTGCGCCACGGCGGCCCTGATCGAGCCGGGATTTGCCACATCGGCAACGACACCCAACGCTTGCTGGCCCGCCGCCTCGATGGCGGCCAAGGTCGACTGCATGGACTCGCCGTCTCCCCTGGCTACGACCGCGACATCGGCACCCTGGCGGGCCAGTTCGATCGCCACCGATCGGCCGATGTTACGGCTACCTCCCGTCACCAAGGCGACCTTGCCCGTCAATGCTCTGTCCGCAGACATCACTTGGCCCCCTTGCTGGCAGCAGAACGAGGGCGACGAAAGCGTCGCAGCCAACCGAAAACAGGCTGATAGAAGAGGCTGAAGGCGGCCAGCAGGAAGAAACCGATAGCGATCGGACGATCCAGGAAACGCCAGGCATCGTGATCGAAGATGATCATGGACTGAGCCAGCGAGTTCTCGACCAGCGAACCGAGCACGACCCCCATGATGATTGGCGCGGCACCGAAGCCGTAGCGCTTGAGCCAGAAGCCAGCGAAGCCTGCGATCAGCATGATCATGACGTCGACCATGCTTTGGTTGACGCCATACGCTCCAACCACGCACAGCGCGAACACCGTCGGCCACAGGAAAGTCCGTGGGATCAGGGAAATACGCGAGAACAGCCTGGCGCCCACCAATC
>NZ_CEXLVS010000148.1:0-10465 GCF_982684285.1 Salinicola sp.
GAACCTATATCGGTTCGCTGCCCGGCAAGTTGATCCAGCGCATGAGCAAGGCGGGCGTACGCAATCCGCTCTTTCTGCTCGATGAAGTCGACAAGATCGGCATGGATCACCGCGGAGATCCCTCCTCGGCGCTGCTGGAAGTGCTGGATCCCGAGCAGAACGACAAGTTCAACGATCACTATCTCGAGCTCGACTACGACCTGTCGGACGTGATGTTCATCTGTACTGCCAATTCGATGAACATCCCCGGACCGCTGCTCGATCGCATGGAAGTGATTCGGCTGCCGGGTTATACCGAGGATGAAAAGCTCGCGATCGCCAAGCGTTACCTGATTCCAAAGCAGCTCAAAGCCAATGGCCTCAAGGAGGAAGAGCTGACCTTCAGCGACGAATCCGTCCTCGAGTTGGTGCGCTACTACTCTCGCGAGGCAGGGGTGCGCGAACTCGAGCGGCAGATTGCCAAGGTCAGCCGCAAGGTGCTCCGCGAGCGTCTTGAAGCGGAAAAAGGCCAGGGCGCGCAGGCCGGGATGACGCTGTCCGCTGATGACATCGAACGTTACGCTGGTGTTCGTCGCTACAGTTACGGCCTGGCGGACCAGGAGCACCAGGTCGGCCGGGTCACCGGATTGGCGTGGACCTCGGTCGGAGGCGAGCTGCTGTACATTGAATCCGTCGTGACGCCAGGCAAAGGTCGCGTCAACAAGACCGGGGCGCTGGGTGACGTCATGAAGGAGTCGGTCAGCGCGGCGCATACCGTGGTTCGGGCCAGGGCCCGTCAGTTCGGTATCGACCCGGAGCGATTCGAGAAAGAAGACCTCCATATCCACGTTCCTGAAGGTGCCACGCCGAAGGATGGTCCCAGTGCCGGTATCGGCATGGTGACCGCCATGGTATCCGCCTATACCGGTCGACCGGTGCGATGTGACGTCGCCATGACGGGCGAGGTCAACCTGCGTGGCGAGGTCATGCCGATCGGCGGCTTGAAGGAGAAATTGCTGGCTGCCCGGCGCGGTGGTATAAAGATCGTACTAATACCGGAAGATAATCGTCGGGACCTGAAAGAGGTGCCGGAGAATATCAAGAATGCATTGGACATTCGTTCGGTGAAGTGGATTGATGACGTGTTGTCAACGGCATTGACGAATCATGTCGACGGTGATGACAAGCTGGCCGAAGATGTAACCTCTTCGCAAACCAATGTCAGCACACATTAATCTTGTCGGTGCGCAAGTTTCGTGCGCCAGGCCCGATGTGACGCGGTTTTTCTAATGATCTCGATTGACAGGGTAATCTAGGCATTGCTATAAAATGCCAACTTGTTGTGATCGTGACCGCGTCTCTGATTGCGCATCGATGTCCTGTTAATTTCGTATACAGTCAAGGGGTGAAGTGTGAATAAATCCGAGCTGATTGAAGCCATTGCTGCGTCTGCTGATATTCCCAAGGCGGCTGCTACTCGTGCACTCGACGCGATGATCGAGTCCGTATCAGACAGCCTGAAGAAAGGCGATTCCGTAGCATTGGTTGGGTTCGGGACTTTTGCGGTCAAGGAGCGCGCAGCGCGCACCGGCCGTAACCCGCAGACTGGCAAGCCGATCAACATCAGTGCTGCCAAGGTGCCGAGCTTCAAGGCCGGCAAGGCACTCAAAGACGCGGTGAACTGAGTTTCGCTTTGTCACGGGCTGGTGTGTCGCCAAACGCCGGGAGGCCGAGGCAGTCCGGTCGGTAAAGGCCCGTAGCACATAAGCGCATCGCCACAGCGGTGCGCTTTTTTATTGCCCGCTGCAATGAAAGGGCTGCTGCAGTTGCAGTGGCCAATGTTTCGTCCCGGATGCGCCGTGGTGGCATGGCGGTGTACGATACGCGCGCAACTTTGGGTCAACGACATGCGAGGACAGCATGCTGCAACGAATTCGTGAGGGTTCTCAGGGGTGGGTGGCGAAAGTCATCGTGGGAGCCATCATCGTCACGTTCGCGCTATTCGGCGCGGAATCCCTGGTCAGCTATTTCTCTGCCGGCAGCAATGATGCGGCGACCGTCAACGGTGAGTCCATCAGCCGTCAGGCCGTCGAGACGCAGGTTCAAAGAGGCATCCGGTCAGGCCAGGTTCCGCCCAGCCAGGAGCGGCAGTTCCGGGGGCAGGTGCTCGATCAGCTGATTCGCCAGCGCACACTGGATCAGGACGCCAGCGAGGGGGGCCTGCACATTTCCGACAGTCAGCTGGATCAGCTGATCGTCTCGCTGCCCGAATTCCAGGATCAGGAGGGTCGTTTCTCCGACGAGCTATTCACCAACCGTCTGGCGCAGGCCGGCTACACGCCATCGTCTTTCCGTCGCGAGCTCCGTGCCGATACCCTACGGCGTCAGGTCCAGCAAGGGCTTGCGGCCTCCACTTTCCTGCTGCCGTCCGAGAAGGCGCGGTTGACCTCATTGCAGCAGCAGCAGAGAACGTTCCGCTACGCACAACTGACAGCCGCGGACCTGGGGCAGTCCGATGCGCCCAGCGACGCCGATCTTCAGCAGTACTATGAGCAGCACCAGGAAAATTATCGTCGTCCCGAGCAGGTCAAGGTCAACTATATCGTCCTGAATCAGGAGGACGTGGCCAAGGACGTCGAGGTCAGCGACGACCAGTTGCGTCAGGCCTACGAGAAAGCGCGTGCTGAAGCCCCGCGCGAGGTATCCCATATCCTGGTGACTTTCGGCGACGACCGCACCGAACAGCAGGCGAGAGAGCGTCTGGCCGAGGTGCAGTCGAAGCTTTCACAGGGCGACGATTTCGCCGATCTCGCTCGCGAATATTCCGATGACTCGTCGTCAGCCGGCAAAGGCGGCGATCTCGGGGCGATTCAGAAGGGATTCTTTGGCGACAGTTTCGATGATGCCGCATTCTCGCTGGACCCCGGCCAAGTGTCCCAAATCGTCCAGACCCAGTACGGCCTCCATCTCATCAAGGTGACCGGGGTCGATATCCCGTCGTTCGAGGATGATCGCGAAGCTCTTGCTCAACAGGTCAAGCTGGAGCAGTCCCAGTCGCTTTTCAATGAGCGGGTGCAGAAGATGACCGACGATGTCTATCAGGCGGAAGATCTGTCCAGCGTCGCGGATGAGCTTGGGTTGAAAGTGCAGACCAGCGGCTGGTTCTCCCAGGACGATGGCGGCGAGGGGGTGCTCTCCAATCCCGATGTCGCCGCGGCGGCGTTCTCTCCGGATGTGCTCGAGGATGGTTACAACAGCGACGTGATCGAGACGGACGATCAGCAACGGGTCGCGCTGCGTGTCGTCGATCATCGCGAAGCGAGCACGTTGCCGCTCGACGAAGTCCGAAGTCAGGTCGAAAGCGCGGTCAAGGCGGAGCAGACCCGGCAGCGGCTGCAGGAACTCGCGGCCGAGACCGTGGCTTCGCTGCGCAATGGTCGGGCGGTAACGGATATCGACTGGAAACAAGCCGAGGATGCGACCCGGGATGCTGACGGCGTGCCGGACGCCATTCTTCAGGAAGCGTTTCGTCTTCCCCATCCCCAGGATGGCGAGACGGTCTGGGGCCATGTCGACAGCCAGAATGGCGTTGCCATCGTCGGCGTCGAATCGGTGCAGTCAGGCGATGCCGACTCGGATGATGCGGACTTCGCGACGCGACTGGCGCAACGTCTCCAGGCCCAGATCGTCATTCAGGGACTGACCCAGACGCTGCAGGACGAGGCGGAAATCGAACGTAACTGATCCCTTCGTGGGGCCAGGTTACGACCTCGCTTGATCCTCGCTCAAACCCTCCTAGGCTGAACGGCATGCCAACCGTCAGTCGAGGAGGGTTTTTTCATGGCTGCTACTCGTTTCTTCGTACTCCGGGAATTTCCAAAGGGATTGCCGCAGCTGGATCTGTTCGTGCTCCGGGAGGCGACGCTACCGGATCTGGCTCCCGACGAGGTTCGAATCCGGAATCGCTGGCTGTCGGTCGATCCCTACATGCGGGGCCGCATGAGTGGCGTCACGACCTATGTCGAGCCTTATGCACTGGACGAGCCGATGTCCGGCGGCGCAGTGGGGGAAGTGATCGCTTCTCGCCATCCCCACTTTCAGCACGGTGATCGGGTCAGGCACATGGCGGGTTGGCGTGACGTCGCGCAGTTACCCGGCGACGAGGTAGAGCCGTTGCCGCAGTTCGACGTTCCGGAGCAGGCCTATCTCGGCGTTCTGGGCATGCCGGGCATGACGGCCTGGACAGGGCTCAATCTCGTCGCCGGCCTGCAGCCTGGCCAGCGGGTACTCGTCAGCGCAGCTGCCGGTGCTGTCGGATCGCTGGCGGTGCAACTGGCCAAGGCGGCGAATTGTCATGTCGTCGGCGTCGCCGGTAGCCAGGCCAAATGCGATTGGCTGGAGTCGATGGGCGTCAAAGCGCTCAACTATCGAGGCAAGGATGTCGATGCGCTGACGCGGTCGCTGCGGGAAGCCTCTCCGGAAGGATATGACATCTACTATGAAAACGTCGGTGGCCCGTTGCTGGAGGCGGCGTTGTCCAACCTTCGCGATCACGCCCGGATCGCGATCTGCGGGATGATCGATCGCTACAACGACACAGGGCCCGCTGGCGGACCGGGCAATCTCAATCAGTTGTTGTTTCGCAAGGCACGCATGGAAGGGTTCATCGTTGCCGAGCACTGGGATCACTACCAGACGTTTCTGCAGCAGATCGCTCCAGAGATCGAGCGCGAAGCCATCCACTACCGCGAAACCATCGTCGAGGGGCTGGAGCGGGTGCCCGAGGCTTTTCTGAAGCTTTTCTCCGGAGACAACGACGGCAAGATGCTGGTCCGGCTCCCTTGAATCCGGCAGCGACGGGACGCGATCTAGCGGGTGGCACGCTCCCACTCGGTCAGGATGCGCAGCGCCTGCTCGCGGTTGTCGCTGCACAGCTCCCGGTCGTAGTCGAAGCGCCGGCACACGGCCGGGCGGCTCGAGTCGCCGAATAGCTGACACAGGTTGTCCTCGTCCAGCTGTAGACAGCGAACCCCGGCAGGCTTGCCCTCCGGCATGCCGGGGATGGGGGAGGTGATCGACGGCGCGATACAGCACGCGCCGCAGCCGGCTCTGCAACTCATGCTGCCTCCTATCCCGCTGTCGTCTTGCCGCGGCTCTCGGCTAGCGCGCCTTTATCGATTCCCTCGAACGCCTGGACCCGGATATGGGCGCCGGTCGACGATGCGATCTGGTGGGCGAGCCAGGCCGCGATATTCTCGACGGTAGTCGGCGCCGGCAGCGTATGGCAGCGGTCTTTTGGCAGCTGCAGCTGGAACTGTCCTTGCCCTGACCGGTAGCGGACTCGCATGACGTCGTCGTTGCGGCGCGGGTCGAAGATATCCTCAGCGTCGACGAGGTAGCCATTGTCCAGGCGCTGTGCCCAGTGCAGCTCGAGCTCGGGGTCGCGCTGGCCATCGCGCCAGATACGCAGGTGCGAGCGATGGCCGTGTGCGATACGTTGGCAGTTCCCTTCATGGTGCTTGAGGCCATGGCTGTAGCCATAGATCGCGCCATCTGCCAACTCTTCACGAAGTCGAATTCGGATCGCCTCGACGCGTGGCGGAGGCCTCTTGCTGAGTTCGTTGCTGAGATGGGCTCCCAGGCGCTCCGCGGTGACCTCTCCCCACGGGAACAGGGTGAAAGCCTGGCGGGGCGCCCGTAGTTCGAAGGGGAAGGGCAGTTCGGCGGCCATGTGCAGACCTTCGCTGCACTCCTCGACCTTGACGCCGGCGGCTTGGGTCGGCACGAGCAAGGTATGGTCCAGGCCCGCGTCGAGGCGTGACTTGATCCAGGGCTTGACCTCGCCGAAGTCGAACAGCATGCCGTCTTCGCCCAGCTCGCCGTCGAGCTCCACGTCGACGTGCCAGCTGATGCCGCTCAGTCCGCGCTGAGGTGACCAGATCGATGCGTCGATATTGGTCAGGTTGTTTACGAACAGGGTCATCAATCGATTCCTGCGATCTTGTGGGTCTGCAGCGAAAGTCGCCATTGCGGGTGGCGCAGGCAGTATTTGACGGTTGCCGCCATCGGGTTGCCATCGCTGACGATGGCGCCCGGCGAGAGGTCCATGGGCTGCAGGAAGAAATGGGTGAAATCGAGCCCGGCGAAATTCGCCGGATCGACGCCCGCCTGAGGATAAACGAGCTTGAGCTCATTGCCTCGGGTCAGGCGTAGCGTGGTGTCGCTCTTCGGGCTGACGCAGATCCAGTCGATCCCCTCGGGTGGCGAGAGCGTGCCGTTGGTTTCGACGGCAACCTCGAAGCCATGCGCGTGCATGGCATCGATCAGTGCCGCGTCCAGTTGCAACAACGGCTCTCCGCCGGTGAAGACCACGTAGCGCGAGGAGTTCGCCTCTTCAGGCGCTTGCCACAGTGTCGCCAGGTGCGTAGCCAGGGCGTCGGCATCGGAGAATTGGCCGCCATTCTGGCCATCGGTGCCGACGAAGTCGGTGTCGCAGAACGTGCACTGGCTTCTCGCGCGATCGCGCTCCCGGCCGGACCAGAGATTGCAGCCGGTGAAACGGCAGAAAACGCTGGCACGGCCGGCTTGGGCGCCTTCTCCCTGAAGGGTGTAGAAGGCTTCTTTGACGCTGTACATGCAGACTTCCGTGCTGGTTCCCTGCGGACTGGCCCTCGGGCCGGTCACGCCGGGGCTTGGCTGATCGGGACGTGTTTCGATGATAGATGGCGCTCAGGCTTCGTACGAAAACTGCCCGCACGCTCCGGCTTTTTGGTATCAACCCTAGTGCCGGTCGGGCAGCGCGTAGGGGATCGGATCCTTCACCCCGACGCGGGCGAAGGCATCGAGTCGCTCCCGGCAACTTCCGCATTCGCCACAGGCGGTCTCTCCGCCCAGGTAGCAGGTCCATGTCAGCGCATAATCGAGCCCCATCTCGATCCCGTCGCTGAGGATTTTCGCCTTGTCACTGTACAGATAGGGGGCTTCGATGCTGACCGCTTCGAAATTGGCAATGGCGGCGACGTCGTTCATGCGGTCGACGAAAGCCGGGCGGCAGTCGGGGTAGAGCACGTGATCGCCACCATGCGCGCCGTAGAAGCACACGGAGGCTTCGATGTTGACGGCATAACCGATCGCCAGCGACAGCAGGATCATGTTGCGGTTGGGCACCACGGTAGCCGCCAGATTGTCCTCGGCATAGTCCGCCTTCGGCAGGCTCCGGTCGCTGTCCGTCAGTGCCGAATTGCCGATCAGCTGGTGAATGGCACGGATGTCGACGACCCGGTGAGAAACCCCCAGGTCCTCGCACACCCGGCGCGCGACATCGAGCTCACGGGCGTGGCGCTGACCGTAATGGAACGACAGTGCGTGAACCTCGTACCCTTCGCGGATGGCGCGGTGCAGGACGGTGTAGGAGTCCATCCCGCCGGAGTAGATGACGACGGCCGGCTGGGATGGGGTGTGAGAAGTCGAGGGTGTCATGCTGTCAACCTGTGGCAAAGCAAACGGTCTGGGAGTGGTTCGTTGTCATTCGCGACTATGTCGGGAAGGCGCCTCGTTCACCGACGAGAGGCGTCAGGAAACGCTGCCTGAGTTCGTCCGGTGACAGGTCCTGGGCCAGCAGATGCGCGAGTTTGCTGTGAGCGGCTTCCGGCGTCATGTCATCGCCGGACATGATGCCGATCTCCGTCAACGTCTGGCCCGTTGCGTACGTGCCGGGATGGATTCCGCCGACCGGGCACTGGCTGATAGCGACCATCGTCTTTCCCGCCGCGCAGGCTCTAGCCAGAATGCCGTGCAGGGCGGCGTTTTCCGGCAGGTTGCCACTACCCCAGCACTCGATGACGACGCCTTTGATCTGATCGTCGTCCAGCCACCGGGCCACGTCCTGGGCGCGTATGCCAGGCCAGAGGGGGAGTCGCACGACCTCGGGAAGTGGATGGGTGCCGAGCTCGAACCGCGGTGCTCCCTGAGCTTGCCAGCAACGTCCCGGGTAGAGAATGGGCGCGTGATCCACCATCTCGCCAAGCAGGGGCCAGTTCGGCGTCTCGAAACCCAGAGTGGACTCAGTGTACCATTTTCTTGCACGACACCCTCTCATCAGGCGGCCGCCGAAGGTGACACAGACTTCTCTCAAGCCGGCCTGCGCCGCGAAGCGCAACGACGCCTCGAGATTGTCGAGCGCGTCGCTATCGGTGGCGCCCAGCGGTTTCTGCGCCCCCGTCACGATGACCGGCTTGGAGAGGCCCTGAAGCTGGAACGCCAGACTGGAGGCGCACCAGGCCAGCGTGTCGGTTCCATGAAGCACCACGAAACCTGCGAACTCCCGATAGCGCTCGGCGATCATTCGCGTCAGGGCCCGCCAGTCGGCGGGCGTGGCGCTGCTGGAGTCTATCGGGCGGGTCGTTTCCCACAAGACGTGCCGTGGCAACTTGTGTTGCCGGTCGGGTGGCAATGTCGATAGCGCTGCCGCCATGCGCGACTCGAAATCACCCGCGGCCACCAGGCCCCGGTCACTCTCCCGCATGCCGATGGTCCCGCCGGTGTAGATGACAAGGACGGGGAGGGCGCCGTCGTAGTTCGTGGAGCTCATGGTCGGCTAAAGGTCGTGGCCAAGGATGACGTGGCAGATCGACGAGAACGTGCGCGCTTCCGGCGGATGGTTGAAATCGACGCCCAGCGCGCGGCTGATGTTGGATGCCGAGATGATGCCGCGAATTCTCGAGGCGCCGCTGCCATCCGGCTCCGTGATCAGCACGTGCTGGTCGCCCGAGCTCTTCAGCGTCTCCACGAGGTCGCCCACGCTGGCATGGGAGATCCTGGCGTAGGAGAGCGAGTGCAGCTCGCTGCGCGGTGTCTGAATCATCTCCACGGTCACTTCGTCCCGGCCGATCTGGTGCTTTTGCATCGCCAGCGTGATACGACGGCCGCCGATCAGCTCACGGGCATTGACCACGCCGGTGAAGTTGCCGCTGGCATTGACCAGCATCAGTAGCCGGATGCCGGCCTGCTTCATCGTCTCCAGCGCCTGGGCGATGGAACTTCCGGTTGGCAGGGTATAGGGATGACTGACGCTGAAATCGGTGACCAGCATGGCGGCGGAGCTTTCCAGTGTCACCGACTGGGTCCGGGGCGTCGGCTGGACGATACCGCTGACACCATCCAGGTTCTCCAGCGGCAGTGCGGAGAAGTGGATTCTTGAGGGATGAGGAGGGTTGGTCATCGAGAAATCTCCCTAGTTCGATTGAGGCTCGTTGGTGATCAAGGTTCGAGGAGCAAGCGGGAATCCCGTGCTGACCTTTACAGATACTGATGCAGGTCGCCGCGCACGCTATCCAGAAAAGTGATGAAGCGGGTATCCCGTTCATCGTCGTGACGATCGGTACGGCAACCCAGCGTCATGCTCTTTTGGACCAGGAGTTCGTCGTAGATATCCAGCGTGATCTTGGTCGGGCTCTCCGTGGAGGGAGTGATCTCGCCCTCTTCCAGGGTAAAGGTCTCGAACAGCGTGGCCCGGATGCGGGTGGTTCCGCCTTCCGCCAGCACGCGACGCACGAACAGCCACCCCTCGCAGGCCAGATTGTCGCCGTTATCGCGCCGTCGCTGAAACAGGGTGCGATAGCTGGCACCCTCCTTGGCGCCGCGATCCGCCATGCTGCGGTAGGCTTCGGTGACACGTGATGCCATCGCACCGGTTTCCGCGAGCTTGCGCAGGGCCGCCTGATGCTCCCGCCCCAGCTGTTCCTGGCGTTGAAAACGTTGCCACAGTCGATAATTGGCATGCAGGGAGGTTGCGTCCATGTCTTCTCCAGGGAGTGGCAAATTGTCGGTGGCCTATGATCGCCTATCCGGCGGTCGTCTGGCCACCCAAGGGTTCATCTTCCCGCTGGCGAGGAAAAAGAAGATCAGCCGACGCTAAAGTTCCCCTGCCGGCAGCCGATGAGACAATTGACGCATGAAAGTGCGCCTAATCGGCGTCTGCTGTCGTGATCGGCGTGATAGAAATAGCGCCAGGCATTAGAGAGGTAACATGGCTACCATATCTTCACTGGGGATCGGTTCCGGGCTCGACTTGAGCGGGTTGCTCGAAGACCTGAAGGACGCGGAGAGCGAGAAGCTCACGCCGATCGTCACCCAGCAGAAAAGCTACCAAACCAAACTGTCGGCTTTCGGAACGCTCGAGAGTTCGCTCACGGCGTTGCGCGAAGCCGTCGGCAAGTTGAGCGATCCGACCACCTTCACCGCGGTCACCAGCTCGATGACCGGCGATGGCGTGACCGCCAATATTACCGGCGATGCCGTCTCGGGTCGTTACCAGGTCAAGGTCTCGCAACTGGCGCAGGCCCAATCCCTGGCATCGGGCGGCTTGAGCACCGACAAGACCGAAGCGCTGGGCAAGTCCGGTACGCTGGGGATCCGTGTCGGTGGGGAAGAGGCGGTGGATATCGCCATCGGCAGCGACGATTCGCTGGAAGACATCCGGGACGCC
>NZ_CEXLVS010000149.1:0-10460 GCF_982684285.1 Salinicola sp.
CGCGAGAGTACCCGGCCCGGCGTTTTCCGGCCCCGCCCCTAGCGGCCTGGGATCGGTTAGACTGCTCCGGCCCGCGCTATCGCTGCGGGCTTCCCGAATGCGACGAGAGACGAGGAGAGACCATGAGTGAGATTCGTTTCGACGGCCGTGTGGCCGTCATCACCGGCGCCAGCGCGGTCACGTTCTGCAATACGACGTACCATCCACGGGCAAATATAGACTCCGGCAGGGTGAACGATCCTCCGCTGATCCGCGTTGCCACAGGTAACGAGAATGGCGGCAAGGTAGGCTGGCCCCAATGGGCGAGTACGGAACAGTCGCAGTGTCCCTGGCGGGGTGAACGCCAGAATTGGGGCGATTTCCCCTACAGGATGTCGCATGGCTCCCGGGAATATCGGGCCAGGGTCGAAGTCTGTGCCACGTCGGGCGGGAGTGAGAACTGTACCTCGTACCCCGATTCCCTCTATTCGAAACCAACGGGGCTCCTGCATGCTTACGCCAATGATATCGATTTCGGCCTGCTGACAGGTTCGTACGAGAACAATAAGCAAGGTGGAGTGCTGAGGGCGAATTTCGAAGGTTTCGGTCGTGAGTTCAGTGCCGCCACTGGCGTATTCGAGAATGATCACAAGGGGATCGTCAGCAACCTCGACGCGCTGAAGATTGCGAAATACAGCTATCAGGACAGTAACTACAACTCGAGTTCAGGTGACAATTGTCCCTGGGGAAGAAGCTCGTTCGACAACGGCAGTTGCTCCAACTGGGGCAACCCCTTCGGCGAGATTACCCTCGAGGCGCTGCGCTACATGGGTGGCGAGAAGTCGCCAACGAAAAAGTTTTCCGTTGGTACCGGCAGTGTCGAGACCAGTTACATTCCGGGGCTGACGTCGCCCGCCTGGGATAACGACCTCTCCGGCAAGTGGTGTGCCGCGCACTCGTTGCTGCTGGTCAACGCCAGCGAGATATCCTTCGACAACGACGATCTAGGTGCACCCGGTTCGTCACCGGTCTCCGCCGGGCAGATTCGTGCTCAGACCGATGCCGTCGGCACGGCCGAGGGAATTTCCGGGGAATACTTCATCGGCCAGACCCCCGCCAGCGCCAGCACCGAGAGTGACAAGTTCTGCACGGCCAAGACGCTTGCCGGGCTCAGCGATGCCAGGGGGCTCTGCCCCACGGCGCCGGGCCTGGAAGGGGGCTACAGCGTGGCCGGACTGGCGCGCTTCGCCCATCACGATACCGTCATCCGCGGCCCCGACGGGAACGATGGCCAACCGATCGATACTTATGCGGTGCAGCTCGCGTCCAACGTACCGCTCGTGTCGATACCCATCGGGGTCGGCAAGTCCGTCTCCCTGATCCCCGCCTGCTCCAACACCACGGCGGGAGGCAAGTGCGCGATCGTCAACTTTCTCGTCGAGTCGCAGGCGTCCGATGGGTCGAGCGGGAGCTTTCTGGTCGACTGGGAAGATTCGGAGTTTGGCGGCGATTACGATTTCGATGCGGAAGTCCGTCTGAGCTATGTGCTCTCGGACGAGCGTCTCTCGATTACCACCAGCGTGACCCGCGCCGCGGCGTCTCACACGCTCGGTCTCGGCTATATTCTCAGCGGCACCAGCGGGCGCTACGGCACCGGGGAGGACGCCGACCGGATCGTGGTTCGACAGAGCGACGGCTTCAACGTCCATACCGGCATCAATAGCTACACCAACAATTATCCCGGATCGCTCTGCCCGCCCAGTGCCCCCTGTAGCGGCAGCCCGGCCACGACCGCCACCTACCGGGTGGCGGGCAACACGGGGCAGGAGCTGGAGACGCCGCTCTATTACGCTGCCAAGTACGGCAACGACAGCCGCCGCGAAGACGGCTCTCCCGGTGCCTACTTCGAGGTCAACCGTATCGGCGAGCTGGCGGATACGTTGCGCGAACTGCTGGACCAGGTGCTGGAAAACACCAACCGCACGGGGGCCGGCGTGACCGTCGGCTACGACGGTGCGGTCGAGGACTATGTTTTCCAGACGCTCTACAACAACCAGTACAGCTGGTCCGGCGATGTCCAGGCGGTGAAGCTTGGAGAGGATGGCGCCATCAGCAGCGTGTGGAGTGCCCGTAGCCAGCTACCGTCGCCGGCCAATCGCCAGATCATCACCCGGGATCCTGCCACGGGGGCGGGGATCCCCTTCACGACGTCGGCGTTCGAGGGCACCGGCGCCGACATGACCCAGCGGCTGCGGGAGGTGGTGGGGTATATCCGCGGCGATACCGAGAACGAGCAGCGTAACGGCGGCGATCTGCGTGACCGGCTCTGGTTGAACGGCCGCGAAAGCGCCAAGCTGGGCGATTTCATAGGGTCGCAGCCATATCTCGTCGGTGTACCCAATACCTACTACGTGCCGGATGAGGGCGACACGAGCTATGCCGTGTTCCGAACCGCCCGACGCACGCGGGCCCAGATGCTCTACGTGGGTGGTAATGATGGCATGCTCCACGGCTTCGATGCGGCCACCGGGGTCGAGCGCTTTGCGTATGTGCCTGGACTCGTGGTCGAGCAACTGCCCGAGCTCGCCGATCCCGATTACCGGCACCGCTATTATGTCGACGGCAGCCCGACGGTGCTGGATGCCCGGCATGGCGAGGCAGGCACCGGTGCCTGGTTTTCGCTGCTGACGAGCGGCCTGGGGTCCGGCGGCAAGGGGCTGTTCGCACTCGACGTGACTGATCCGACTCGCTTCAGCGAGTCGAATGCCAGCGCGCTCGCGCTCTGGGAATACGCCCCCGCCGACGACGCTGCCGTGTTTGGAGAGGATGACCAGCAACTGGGCCACATCTACAACCAGCCTAGTGTTGTGCGGATGGAGAATGGGCGGTTCGCCGTCGTGGTCGGCAACGGTTATGCCAGCGAGGCAGGCAAGGCCAGTCTGTATATCCTCTTCGTCGATGGTGGTTCTGGGGGCAACTGGTCGAGTTCGGATGTGATGCGGTTGACTCCGAGCGCCGCCGACAACAGCGGCGACAATGGCATGATGGCCGTCTCCCTGGTGGACCGCGATGAAGATGGTCGCGTCGATCTGGTCTACGGCGCGGACCTGCAGGGGAATATCTGGCGCTTCGATCTCTCCTCCACCGACCCGGCTGGCTGGGAAGGCCGCATCCATCAGCTTTTCAGCGGCGTCAGAGCGGGCGAGCGTCAGGTCATGACCTCGACACTGGAGGTCGGTAGACATCCGGACGGCGGGCTGATGGTGCTGTTCGGCACCGGCGGCGAGGAGAACTACGGTTTGCCCACCACTCAAGACCGCAGCACATCCGACAGCTTCTACGCGGTGAGGGACTTCGTGGATGGCGTCGCCCGCGGCGACACGCTGACACGTGCCGATCTGGCCGGACGCGCTTTTCACCAGACGAGTCTCGACGACCAGGATGCCGCTTCCGCCATGGTGCGATATCTCGATGACATCGACACGAGCCGCTATCCGGACAACGGCTGGTATCTCGATTTTGCCGGCACCGAACGGGTCGTCGATGGTCCCTCGCTGCGCGGCAACCGGATTCTGTTCTCATCGTTGATCCCGGGCTATGGCGTTTGCGGCGCCGAGGACGCCGGTTATCTCTACGAGTTGAATGCCTGGTACGGCTCGGCTTTCCCGACACCGGTGCTGGACGTCAACGGCGACGGGAAAGTCGATGAGCAGGACAGCTATTACCCGTCCAGTGACGATGATGGCAGTTACGTTCCGATCGGTGTCGCAACTGACGGAGCGATATTCACCCCCAAAGTGCTCGTCAAAGAGGACGGCACGCAGGAGATGAAAATCAGTGCAAGCACTGGTGGAGGGTCTCCCGTGACAATCGCCGAGACCCCGCTCAACAGCATGCGGCTCGGCCGAGTGACCTGGCGCCAACTGGAGTGACGGATGTGGATAGACTATCGCGGGCTCGTGGTTTCACCCTGATCGAACTGATGATCGCTGTCGCGGTCGTCGGGATTCTTGCGGCCATCGCCGTCCCGAGCTATCTCCGCTATGTCGAGCGGGCGCAGGCGCGGGACGCCCAGGCGGCGATGCATTCCCTGGCGCTGAACCTGGAGCGGCGCTACTCGCAGACCTATCGCTACGGGGAGGACACCGGCGGCGCCGTCGCGCCTTCGACACTGGGTCTCTCTCCCAGCCAGTCACCGGAGAGTGGCACCGCCCAATACGGTCTGACCGTGGCGATCGACGGCGGCGGCCAGCGCTACTCGATTACCGCCAGCCGCGCGGATGGCCGCACCAGCGGAGCGTGCGATGTCATGAGTCTGGACAGCCAGGGGAGTCGAACGCCGGCACCGGGCAGCTGTGATTGAAGCTGGCCCGTCAGGTCGCATCACTGCTGCCTGGGTCGGTGGCATCGACCGTGTCGAGCCGAATGCGGGCAAAGTGCACGACGATCTTATGGCCTCCGCGGGCCGCAGCCGGGTTGGTGAGCGTGAAGGTTCCGAACTGTCGTCCTCGCGTGAATCCCAGCGGCGTGTAGCCCAGGCCCTTGGCAAAGCTGTTGGCGGTGATGCTGACCTGATTGCCGTTGGGGCGACTCACCGCGAGCATACGCTCGTCACTGTCGGGCTGGCCATTGCCGTTGCCATCGATGAACAGCAGTAAGGTATCGTCCCACTGGCCATTGTCGCTGCAGCTCGTCCCATCCCCACTGGGACAGAGCCAGGTCGGCTGCCCGCTGCTGGCGGCTTCCTGCCTCGCCCGTCTCAACAACTGCCATATCCGGTCCACTTCGCTGTCGAGCGTCATTCTGGCGCTCAGATTGGCGAGACCGGGTGCCGCCCAGGTCGCCAGGATTCCGAGAATCACCACGCAGATCATCAACTCGATCAGGGTGAAGCCGCGCTGGCGACAGGAAGCCGGCTCGGGGCCTTGGGTTGGGGGCATGATGCGGTCCGGATGGCTGGCGAATGGTAGAATCGCCCTTTTGCCGGGATATCGACCGAATGCAGGATTTCTTGATCGTGGGTGGCGGCGTCATCGGCATGATGACGGCGCTACAACTGGCCGACGCCGGTCATTCGGTGGCGTTGGTCGAGCGCGGCGAGTGTGGCCGCGAGGCTTCCTGGGCCGGCGGCGGTATCGTCTCGCCGCTCTACCCGTGGCGCTATTCCAGGGCGATCTCGGCGCTCTCCAGCTGGTCCGAGGGGCGCTATCCCGAACTGGCCGGGCGACTGCTCGAGGAGACCGGCATCGATCCCGAGTATCGCCAGAAGGGTCTGCTCTACCTGCGCGTCGACGATGTCGAGGCAGCGCTTTCCTGGGCGCGGGAAGTCGCCAAGCCGCTGACGCGCATCGATACCGACGCGCTCTACGCCAAGGAGCCGAGCGCGGCACCGGGCTTCGATGGTGCGCTGTGGATGCCGACCCTCGGCAGCATTCGCAACCCGCGGCTGGGCAAGGCGCTGCGCGAGCGGCTACTGCAGATGCCGCGGGTGAGCCTCCACGAACGGTGCGAGGTTTCGGCGCTGATTCGCGACAAGGACGCCATCCGGGGCGTCGCGACGTCGCAAGGCACGATCCGTGCCGGGCAGACCGTCGTCTGCGCCGGTGCCTGGTCGCGAGCGCTGCTGGCGGATATCGGCATCGAGCTGGCGGTGCGCCCGGTCAAGGGCCAGATGATCCTGTTCAAGGCGCCGCCGGGGCTGGTCGGGCGGGTCGTGCTCAAGGATGGGCGTTACCTGATCCCGCGGGGAGATGGCCGGGTGCTGGCCGGGTCGACGCTGGAAGAGGTCGGGTTCGACAAGCAGACGACGTCGGAAGCCCTCGAGTCGCTGCACGCCAGTGCACTCTCCATCGTTCCCGCCTTGGCCGACTGTCCGGTGGAGCATCACTGGGCCGGTCTACGCCCGGGCTCGCCGGATGGCGTGCCGCGGATCGGGGCGGTGCCCGGATTCGAGGGGCTGCACGTCAACGCCGGCCATTACCGCAACGGGCTGGTGCTGGCGCCGGCCGCCACTCGGCTGCTGGTCGACCAGTTGATCGGCTGCGAACCCATCGTCGACCCCTCGCCCTACCGGCTGTCGGACTGACGCCGGTTTTGCCTCCCCCCACGGCATGCGCGAAAATGAGCGGCAGCCAACGAGGCGCCCGAGCGCCACATCTGTCTGGAGACGAGTGTACTCATGCAAGACCTGACCCTGGTGATGGCCCAACTGGACCCGATGGTCGGCGACATCGCCGGTAATACCGCGGCGGCCATCGAGGCGGTACGCGAGGCGCGCATCGAGCACGATGCGGACGTGGTCGTGTTCAGCGAACTCTTCCTGACCGGCTATCCCCCGGAGGACTTGCTGCTGCGCGAGGCGATGGAGTCGCGCCTGCAGGACGCGCTGACAGAGATGGCGCGCAAGATCGGCAAGATGGCGCCGGAGACGCTAGTCGTGGTCGGCTATCCGGGCATGCGGCATGGCGAACGTCGCAATCTGGCGGGGATCCTGCTGGGCGGCGAATGGCGGGGTGAATACGCCAAGCAGGCGCTGCCCAACTACCAGGTCTTCGACGAGGATCGCTACTTCGAGCCCGGGAGCGAGCCGCTGGTGATCGGGCACCGGGGCGCCCGGCTCGGCATCCTGATCTGCGAGGATCTCTGGGATGGCGCGCCGGTGCGCCAATCGTCCGAAGCCGGTGCCGACATTCTGGTGACGCTCAACGCTTCGCCGTTTCATCTCGACAAGCCCGCGGAGCGCGAGCGCCTGTTTGCCGCACGAGCGCGTGAAGTGGGCAAGCCGCTGGTCTACGTCAACGCCATCGGTGGCCAGGATGAACTGGTGTTCGATGGCGGTTCGCTGGTGCTGGACGCTGCCGGCGAGGTCGCCGTGCGGGCGCCGTTCTGGCAGGTCGGATTGATGCCGGTCCGTTTCACCCACGAGGCGGGCGGCTGGGAGCCCCAGCCCGGCGAGCGCGAGCCGCTGCCCGGCGCCGAGGAGAATCTCTACTGCGCGTTGGTCACGGGCCTGCGCGACTACGTCAACAAGAGTGGCTTCAAGGGCGTGGTGATGGGGCTCTCCGGCGGTATCGACTCGTCGCTGTCGCTGGCGATCGCCGTCGACGCGCTGGGGCCGGATCGGGTCCATGCGGTGATGATGCCGTATCACTATACCGCCGAGATCTCCCAGGCCGATGCCGCCGAACAGGCGAAAATGCTCGGCGTCGGTTACGAAGTCATGCCGATTGCGCCGATGGTCGAAGCGTTCACCGAGACGCTGGCCGAGAGCTTCAGCGGGCTGGCGGCGGACACCACGGAAGAGAACCTGCAGTCCCGCGTGCGCGGCGTGCTGCTGATGGCGATCTCCAACAAGAAAGGCCTGATGGTCCAGACCACCGGCAACAAGAGCGAGATGGCGGTGGGTTACGCCACGCTCTACGGTGACATGGTCGGTGGCTACAATGCGCTCAAGGATGTCTACAAGACCTGGGTCTATCGCCTGGCCAACTGGCGCAACGCGCAGGAGCCGGCGATTCCCGAGCGGGTGATCACCCGGCCGCCGTCTGCCGAGCTGGCGCCGGATCAGCAGGACAGCGACTCGCTACCGGGATACGACGTGCTGGACGCGATTCTCGAGCGCTACATCGAGGGCGACATGAGTGCCGAAGCGATCATCGAGGCCGGGTTCGAGCGCGACGACGTCTATCAGGTGGTCAAGCTGGTCGATCGCAGCGAGTACAAGCGGCGTCAGGCACCGGTCGGGGTGCGGGTCACGCTCAGGGGCTTCGGCCGCGACCGTCGTTATCCCATCGTCAACGGCTGGAAACCGGGGAGTTGATCCCCGTCCGACTTCGTCGGGAGCTGTAAGTCATAAGCTGTAAGAAAAACCAAAAGCCCACAACACCGCTCTTGGCGGACAGCGGCTACTTCTTTCAGCTTCCAGGCGGCGCGTAGCGCCGCTCTTATCGCTTACGGCTCCCCGGCGAAGCCGGGGCTAGCCTTTGGCCGTCAGCGGCGGGTCGACATCGACGTGCTTGGGCACGAAGGTATCGCCGTCGAGCTGGCTGTTGTCGGGATCGTTCTGAATCAGCGTCTGCAGCACGGTCTCGGCCCGGTCTCGCATGTTCAGCCCCAGGTAGCCTTCCACCATCACCGCCAGCGCGTCGCGAGTCGCCTCGGCCTTCGGGTAGTGCTCGATCACCCAGCGGCCACGTTCGACGGCCGCGACATAGGCCCCTTTGCGCAGATAGAAGTCGGCCACCTGAAGTTCGTGGCGGGCCATGACGTTGCGCAGGTAGATGATGCGCTGGCGGGCATCCGGCGCATAGGCGCTGTCGGGGAAGCGACGCACCAGTTCGCCGAAATCGACGTAGGCGTCACGCGAGGCGCCCAGGTCGCGCTTGGAGATATCGATCAGCTCCATGCTCTCGAGGCTGAAGCGGCCCGCCTGATAGGCGCCGAGGCCGCGCATGTAGTAGGCGTAGTCGACCTGGGGATGATCCGGGTGGAGGCGGATGAAGCGGCTGGCGGCGGCGCGGGTCTTCTCCCAGTCCTCGACTCGATAGTAGGCGTAGATCAGTTCGAGTTGCGCCTGCTCGGCGTAACGGCCGAAGGGGAATCGCGTATCCAGAGCCTCCAGCTGTGTCACGGCAGTGCTGTAGCGGCCGGCATCGAGGGAGCTCTGGGCTTGCTTATAGAGATCCTGCTCCTGCAGGTCGGGGGCAGGCTCGTTGCTGGCGCAGCCAGCGAGCAGTGCGCCTGCCAGCAACAGGGCGGCCAGAGCGGAACATCGCGCAGAAAATCGCATCATCATCCTCGTATCAACCATTCCTTGGCGGCCGTGCTAGAATCCGCCGAATCCGACTCACTATAAAGCAAACCTTTGTGCTGACGAAACGCACTCACGAAACGTGCTGACGAAACGCACCGGCGAAACGGAACCGATCCCCACGTATGGCTGACATCCTCAAACGCGACGAGCGCGTACCCGATCGTCTGGCCGGGCGACGTCTGGACCAGGCCGCAGCCGAAATGTTCCCCGACTTCTCGCGAGAGCGTCTCAAGAGCTGGATTCAGCAGGGGGAACTGACGGTCGACGGAGAGAAGGCCCGGCCCAAGGATAAGGTGATCGGCGGCGAGCGGCTAGCGCTGGACACCCGGCTCGAGGAAGAGACTCGCTGGGAACCTCAGGCGATCCCGCTGTCGATCGTGTTCGAGGACGACGACGTCATGGTGATCGACAAGCCTGCCGGGCTGGTCGTGCATCCTGCCGCCGGCAACCCCGATGGCACGCTGCTCAACGCCCTGCTGCATCATCATGCGCCGCTGGCGGCGGTTCCGCGGGCGGGGATCGTTCACCGTCTCGACAAGGACACCACCGGGCTGATGATGGTGGCGAAGACGCTGACGGCGCAGACCGCGCTGGTGGCCCAGTTGCAGGCGCGGACGGTATCGCGCGAGTACGACGCCATCGTGGTCGGCGCGATGACCGCCGGTGGCAAGGTGGATGCGCCGATCGGGCGCCACCCCAAGGATCGTCAGCGTCAGGCGGTGACCGCCTCGGGGAAGCCGGCGGTCACGCACTATCGCGTCAACGAGCGCTTTCGCGGCCACACCCATGTTCGCTGCCGGCTCGAGACCGGGCGGACGCATCAGATTCGGGTGCACATGGCACACGTCCGCTATCCGCTGATCGGCGACCCGGTCTACGGTGGGCGACTCAAGTTGCCCGCGGGCGCGGGCGAGTCACTGAAAACGCTGCTGAGGACGTTTCCACGGCAGGCGCTGCATGCCCACAAGCTGCGCTTCGACCATCCGGTCAGCGGGGCGCCGGTCGAGTGCAAGGCGCCGCTACCGGACGACATGCTGCTGTTGCTGGATGCGCTGCGTGAGGATCAGGAGGCCGATTGATGCATTCACCCTCGTGTTCGTCGACGCTGACGGACGATCCCGAGACCTCGACGAGCGATGCGCCGACCCTGCTGCTGCCGGACTGGCCCGCGCCGAGCACCGTGGGCGCCCTCGTCACCACGCGGGAGACCGGGCCCAGTCGTGGCGACTTCGCCGCCTTCAACCCGGCGGCCCACGTCGGGGACGATCCCGCGTCCGTGGTTCGCTGCCGGGATCGGCTGGTTGCCGAGGTCGGCGACGAACGGCCGCTGTTGTGGCTCGACCAAGTGCATGGTGCACGCGTCATGCAGAGCTACCAGGACGGATATCGGCAGCACCCGCCCCAGGCCGACGCCTCGGTGGCGTTCGACCGTGGCCACGCCTGCGTGATCCTGACCGCGGACTGCCTGCCGGTCTTCTTCTGCGATCGCCAGGGAACGCGGGTCGGGTTGGCTCATGCTGGCTGGCGCGGTCTGGCGGGCGGCGTGCTGGAGGCCAGCGTGGCGGCCCTGGGTGTCGATCCCGAAGAGCTGATGGTGTGGATGGGGCCGGCGATCTCCAACGCCCAGTTCGAGGTCGGCCCGGAAGTCTTCGAAGCCTTCGTCGCCATG
>NZ_CEXLVS010000150.1:0-10440 GCF_982684285.1 Salinicola sp.
GCAGCCAGAGCGAGCACCGGCTCGCGCACGGCGATATCGTGGCCGTCGTCCTGGAAGCGGAAATCGATGGGCGTTTCCGCCAGTACCCGAAAGGCCTCGGGGTCTTCCGCGCGCAGGATCTCGGCGGCGGCGAGGCCGTCGGCAAAGCTGGACTCGCCCCCCTCGGCATCGGCCTCCAGGCAGTAGAGCAACTGGATATCCGGCGGTTGGCGCCAGTTGGGCAGGTCGGTGTGCAGCTCGAGGCCGATCGCCGTATAGGCGGCGTTGTTCGGATTGGGGACCGAGCGCACGTCGAACCGGCCGCCGAAGTTGGTCGAACGCATGGGGCCGATGCTCTCGGTGATGCGTGACACTTCCTCCAGTTCGCACGGCCCCTGATCGAGTATGACCAGACCGTCGCGCAGCAGGGCGGTGGCCCAGCGGCTGCGGCCCTCGCTGCCATCGACGAAGTCGGCATGGCTGACGCGGCTCGGCGTGAAGTGCGTCGGCCACGGTGTCGGTGTCGGCAACAGCGTGGCGAGTTCCTGCCCGGGGCAGCGCTGGTGGAGCCAGCCGGCATCGAAGCGCGACACGTGGCCATCCCGCCAGGTCAGCATCAGGGCACTGGCGTCGAACGCGAACGAGGCCAGCGCGTCGTCGCCATCGAAGCGCTCCCACAGGGGATCGTCGAGCAGCTTGTAGAGGCGTTCACGGGTCAGCGGATGGCGGCACCGGTCGCAGGCGCAATGGTCGCGCAGCCACATCATCGGAAACTGGCCGTTGCGGCCGTCGGACCAGTTCAGCGTCAGGCGGCGCGCCTGTTGCGTCACGCTCTCCAGCGTGGCGGCCGGTGCGCCACTGCCCTGGCGATAGCGGCGCAGTTCGGCCATATCGATGGGCGTCTGGCCCTGACGAGCAGTCAGAGCGTCGTTGAAGGCGCCTCCGGATGACAAAAGAGCGGATGACGAAAGAGCGGATGACAAAGGGCACTTCCTCGATGGCTGTCGCGGCCATCTTCGTGAGTAACGTGTGTTATTGCGTTTCACTAGGATGCGGATTGCTTCCGGCCATGACAAACGATTAATCTGGCCGCTGAGGCCAAGCTCGGCTAATGGCCGGCTTTGGCTATTAGCCCAATGGCTGATTCCCGACAGCGCGATTTCAGCCAGACCCTTTCCGCGAGACGCTTTCAGGAAACGAGATGTCCGAACTTCCCCCGGTACTGTGGCTGCAGGCGTTCGAGGCGGCAGCGCGAACGCTGAGCTTCACCGAGGCGGGGCGTGAGCTCGGCGTCACCCAGTCGGCGATCAGCCAGCGTATCCGACTGCTGGAGGATCGCGTCGGGCAGTCGTTGTTCGTGCGCTATCCACGCAGTCTGGCGCTGACCCCTGCCGGGCAGGCGTGGTTGCCCAGCGTGCAGGGCGCCTTCACCCGCCTCGCCGAGGGCACCTCGGAAGTCTTCGGCCCCAGCCCGGGGGCGCCGGTGACGCTCAGAGCCACGCCGGCCATGCAGCAGACCTGGCTGGCGCCTCGGCTGATCCATTTCCAGCGGATGCACCCCGAGATCACCCTGCGCCTGGTCAGCGCGATCTGGGCGGACGATTTCGGCGCCGAAGGGGCGGATCTGGAGATTCGCTACGGCCATGGCGACTGGAACGACGTGACGGCGGAGTGCCTGGGGGAGGAGCGGCTGCTGCCGGTCTGCTCGGCCGCGCTGGCAGCGGAACTCGAGACGCCCGAGGATCTCGCCGGCAAGACGCTGCTGCACGCGGCGGGATTCGCCGCCGGCTGGCCGCGCTGGCTGGTGGAAGCGGGGTTCGCCGGCCTCGAGCACCGTTGCCAGGCAATGATCTGCGACACCCACGTGACCACGCTGGCGCTGGCCTCCTACGGCGGCGGTATCGCGCTGTCGCATCGCCGTCTGCTCGAGGCCAGCCGCGATCTGGTGGCACCGTTCGATCTCGACATGCCGACCGACGAAGCCTTCTGGCTGGTCCGGCCCAGCCGTCGACAACTGCGTCCGCCGGCGGCGGCGCTGTGGGAGTGGCTCTCCCAGACCAGTGAATCGCCGCCGTGAATCCGCGCCCGGAATCGCGGCGGGCGCTACACTATGCTGACATGGCAGATTCTCACCGGAGGTGGACCATGCGAACGCCCTTCACGCCCGCCAGGCACCGCAATACGCTGACGGCGACCTGTCTCGCGCTGATGCTGGCCGGCACGACGCTGGTCAGCGCTCCCGCCGTCGCCGATGGCGTTTCCGTCGTCGACCCCCAGACCGGCCACCGCGTCAGGCTGCCGGACAACGACCGTGACGGACGCGCCGACTACGTGCCCAAGCGCCTGGACGTTCACGTCAGCCCCGGGCTGACCTATCCGCGGGAAACGCGAGAGCCGCGGCCCAGCGGTGGCGGCTCGATCTGCCACGGCAACGATGGCGGCTCGACCCTCTCCACCGCACGGCGGAACTGCGACCCCAGTGCCCCGGCTGGCGATGGGGGCGCCCAGGATGCCCCTGGTACTTCCACGAACTCGCCGTCGGCACCGACTCGCCCCAGCTCCTCTTCGTCGACTCAGCTCAACTGAGCGAAGCGCTTCAGCCGCGTCTGAAATACTCGCCAACCACGTCGACGACGCGGTCGATATCGGCCATCGAGACATCGCGGTGGGTGACGAAGCGCGGTGCGTAGAGTGCGCCGACCAGGATATCGCGCGCTTTCAGCCAGGCGTGCAGATCAGCCGGATCGAGCGCCGGACGGGTGAACTCGACGAATACCATGTTGGTGGCCTGTGCCGTCACCGTGATGCCGTCGATCTCCGCCAGGCCCGCCGCCAGACGCTCGGCCTTGGCATGGTCTTCCACCAGCGGCGTGAGCTGATGCTCCAGCGCGTATTCGCACGCCGCCGCCAGCATGCCGACCTGGCGCATGCCGCCGCCGACCACCTTGCGCCAGCGCCGGGCCGTCTCGATGAAATCCGCAGCCCCGACCAATACCGATCCCGCCGGCGCACCCAGTCCCTTCGAGCAGCAGATCGAGATCGTATCGAAGGGTGTGCACAGCGCTTTCAAGCTGGCACCGGTCGCCGCCGCCGCATTGCCGATTCGCGCCCCGTCCAGATGCGTCGCCAGGCCGAAGCGACGTGCCAGAGTGGTGGCCGCTTCGACATAACCGGCGTCCAGGACCTGGCCGTGGAAGGTGTTCTCCAGCGTCAGCAGGCGCGTACGCGCGAAGTGCGGATCGATCGGTTTGACGGCGGCCTCGATCTTCTTCAACGGCAAGGTACCGTCGGCCTCGTTCTCGATCGGCTGCGGCTGGATGCCGCCCAGCACCGCCGCGCCACCGCCCTCCATGCGATAGGTGTGCGCCTGCTGGCCGACGATGTACTCGTCGCCGCGCTGGCAGTGGCCCAACAGCGCCACCAGGTTGCTCTGGGTGCCGGAGGGGAAGAACAGTGCCGCCGCCTTGCCGGTGCGCTCGGCAGTATAGGCTTCCAGGTGCGCCACGCTCGGGTCGTCGCCCCACACGTCGTCGCCCAGCGGGGCGTCGAACATCACCCGGCGCATCGCCTCGCTGGGACGGGTGACGGTGTCGCTGCGGAGATCGATCATGGGGATAGCCTTGAGAGGGTTATATGGTAGGCGTCGATGTGTGCTTCGATGACTAGCCCCTAGTATCCATCATCTACGGACTCTGTTGTCCAACTCGTCCAGCCACCGCTGGATATGCCCTGCGACTTCCTTCGGCGCTTCCAGTGGCAACAAGTGGCCGACACCTGCCAGTTCCTGTATTTCCGGGGTCGGTAGAAAGGGCACGAGTCGGTCGGCGAGCACGGCTGGAGGATCCACTCGATCGTACTCAGCGGTCAACAGTAGCGTCGGCACATTGATGCATTGTGTCGTCTCGCTGATGTCCTCGAGCATGGCGACTGCAGGCCAGGCGGCCTTGGCAGCCGGATCGCCGGCCAAACTGTCGGCAATGGCGCGTTCGCGGATCATCCCGGCGAGCGGCGTCTCCGTGAGAACATTATCGAGTGTCTCTTCGACACTCGCGCGGCTGTCGTAGGCCGATTGCATGGCAAGACGCTGAGACTCCGGAACATCCATTGGCAGGGCAGGGGACGATGCCACCAGCACCAGTTCCTTCAGCCAGGCCGGCCGCTGGCCCGCGAGATACTGGGCAATCTTGCCACCCATGGAATGACCGACCAGCACGACATCGTGAAGCCGATAGGCGTCAATCATCCCGCTAACCGACTCGGCCAGGTCCGCAATCCGATACCCACGCCGTGAAGGACCAGACTGCCCCCAACCCGGTAGATCCGGCATCAGGCAATGATTCTGCCCGCCAAGTGCCGTGGTCACGCCGATCCAAGTGCGGCCAGAACCGCCCCAGTAGTGGAGAAACACGAGCGTGCGATGCGCAGCGCCATGCTCCGAGACATGAAGAGTGGCGCCATCCGTTTCGATCATCATCGCTTTCTACATCCCAACATGTACGAGAAGCCGCTATCCTGAATAAGATCGCCAGATGATGGAATGTGGCAAAAATTAAATGCCATCGATCATGAAATGAGGGAATCGGGTTGATGGATCGTTTCCGACAAATCGAAGTCTTCATCGCGGCGGTCGAACACGGCAGCATCGCCGCCGCTGGGAGAGCGTTGGATCTTTCGCCTGCCATGGCGGGCAAATATCTGAGTGCGCTTGAATCGACGTTGGGAACGCGACTCATGCATCGCAGCACCCGCGCGTTGTCGCTAACCGACGCCGGCCAGCAATACCTGGTGGCGTCAGAGCGCATCATCGATGCCCTGTTGGAGGCGGACGCCGAGGCACGCGAGGGCCGCAGCCAGCTTGCCGGGGAGATCCGTCTCGGCGTGCCGCGTGCGTTCGGCACATTGACGCTGGCGCCGATACTGGCCGCGTTCTGCAGGGCGCACCCGCGGATCACGCTGAATCTGCGCACGGATGAGCGTTACGTGGATCTGGTCGATGGCCGGCTGGACCTTGCCGTGCGTATCGGGGAACTCCCCGCTTCGGCTTTGCATACACGCCCGCTCGGGAGTATCCGTATGGGCCTCGGCTGTGCCCCCGGCTTGCTAGCCCCTGGCGCGCGGCGTGATGTTTCGCACATTTGCCAGCTACCACGACTGGTGTTCACGGAGGCCCGCTCGCCCGGCGACTGGATGGTAAGTGACGGTGAAAATGGTGCGCACGTCATCGACGGCCCTGCCGTCATGCGCTCGGACGACATCACCCTGCTGGTTCGTGCGGCGATCGAAGGTCTCGGTATCGTGTATGCGCCCATGTTCGTGCTCGACGAGCCGCTGAAAGAGGGCCGCCTGGTACGGATCTTGGCCGATCACCAGACGACACGACTCGGCCTGCAGATCGTCTACACCGATCGCCACCATCAGCCCGCAAGAGTTCGCGCCCTGATCGACCATCTGGCGGCCGGTTTCCATGAGACTCAGACGTGATGCGGCAGTCGGCGTGGCCTTTCTCCATCAACGGGGTTGGCTCGGGTAGGGCACTCAAGCCTGTCGACTCACGTGTGCACAAGAACTTTCCCAATGACTTGGTGTGACTCCAGTGCCTCGTGGGCAGCGACAATATTTTCCAGAGGAAAATTCAATCCGATTTTTGGAGAATATTTTCCCGCCAATAGACAAGAGGTGATGTCCTTTATGGCTTTCTGCTTTGCCTCGTCAGGCACGTTGTAGATATAGACGAAGCGGAAGACGCATCCATGAATCATGGACTGCAGTAACGGAATGGATAGTTCGTCCATCGCGCTATCGGTGGCATAGGCGCTAATGATTCCGCCTTGAGATAAGCAGGCCAAGTTGGTGGCAAGGTTTGACTTCAAAGCGACATCCACAATATGGTCGACGCCGAGCCCATCGGTTGCTTCTAGAACAAGGTTCGCAACATCTCCCGATGCTCTGTCGAGAACCATATCCGCTCCATTTTCCTTTGCTACAGCAGCCTGATCGGTATTCGTCACCGTTGTTGAAACCCACGCGCCAGCCCATTTCGCCAATAGAGTTGCCGCTGTTCCGACCGCTCCGGCTCCGCCATGTATCAATACCCGCCGACCTTCGAGAGTGCCATCGGAACACAGGCAGCGGTGAGCGGTTAACGCCGGAATGCCAAGCGAAGCACCCACTTCGAACGATACCGCGTCAGGCAAATGAACTGCCTGACTCGACGGTAGTACGACGTATTCTGCCGCCGTTCCCATGGCTCGGCCAAACTGCGCTTCATAAACCCAAACCCGCTCGCCACGTCTGTCGGGCGATACATTGGCGCCGACAGCATCAACAACGCCTGCGCCATCCTGGTGAGGAATGATCCGCGGGTAGGGCATTTCCGCCGAGAATCCGGTTCTCGCCTTGATATCAGTCGGGTTCAATCCGGAAACATGAATGCGTACCCGGACCTCATCCGGACCGGGTTCTGGAGTCGGCAACTCGTCGACAACCAGTACCTCCCGGGCGCTGCCCTGGGCCTCATAGTAGGCTGCTTTCATCAGTATTCTCTCCACGCCCTATATCAGAAATGCACGCGACAAGGCTGTTATCGCTGCGGGAATGGATTCTGGGGGCTTTCATGCACGTTGAAAAGTAGGTACATTGTTTATACATAGGTATAAAATTTATACTAGTGGGCATTTTTTGGACAGTGAAAAATCGAGATATGCACGAGTACCGATGCACTGTGGAAGCAACCGTTGCCGTCGCCGGCGGTAAATGGAAGCCGCTTATCATTTACTATTTATTGAGTGGAACGAAACGGTTTGGGGAGCTTCGTAACCTTATCGGTGGTGTGACTCAACGGTCTTTGACGTTGCAGCTTCGAGAGCTTGAAGCGCATGGCATCATCTCCCGCGAAGTGTTTGCGGAAGTTCCTCCTCGCGTAGAGTACTCACTCACGGAGCTTGGGTTGACGCTTTCCCCTGTGCTTGATGCCATGAAGGCGTGGGGAGACAACTACTTGTCGTGGCAACAGACCGGCGAATAACAGGTGCGCAGATTGATGTCTCGGGTAGAAGACACCTTCGGAAAATATAAAGCCAAGGTTGAGCACTGAGGCCAATTTGCTTGGTCAAGAAAGCTGACGCATGATGCCGATTCTCTCCAATGATCATTGAACGGAAGGAGCACCGCATGAAGCAGTATGCCGTGGTGGCTTACGACTACACCGACGACGACGCGCTCGAGCGCCGGCTGGCCAATCGCGAGGCGCATCTGGCAGGCGTACGGGAGCTAGCCAAAAAAGGGAAGTTCCTCAGCGGCGGCGCGATTCTGGATGATGACGGCAAGATGGTCGGCTCCAACGCGCACTTTCGCTTCGACGACCGCGCCGATCTCGATGCCTGGCTCGAGACCGAGCCCTATATGACCGGGCGGGTGTGGGAGCGAATCGACATTCGCGAAGTGAAGCTCTTCGATCCGAACGCCTGAGAATCATGACCGACGCTCAATCCCTCCCCGCGCAGGTTCGTCATCTTCTCGAGACGGCGCCTCGCGAGACTCTGCCGCTGACCTACCAGCAACTCGCCGAGGCGTTGGGATTGCGACCGCCGCGCACCATCCAGCGCGTCGCCCAGGCACTGGAGAGCACGATGCGCGAGGATGCCCAGCAAGAACTGCCCTTTATCGCCGCAATGGTCGTCAGCCGCCGTGGGGAAGGGCTGCCGGCGCAAGGCTTCTTCGATCTCGCGGTGGATCTGGGGCGGTTTCCCGCCGACCCGGCGCAATATGCCAAGGCCTGGCGGCAGGAGTTCGAGCGCGTGCTGGCGGCGAAGGCATAGGCGTACGCTGCTAACTGTCGATTCAAACCGAAGCGCGGGTCAGTCGTCCTTGGCGCCGATCGCCGGCAATTCCATCAATAGCGGCCCACCGGCCAGCGCCTGCTGCAGGCGAGTGGCGAGGAGTTCCAGGATGGCATCGTTCTCGCCCACCAGCCGGGTCGTCACGACGTTCAGGCCAGGGGCGCGGGACATCGCCTGGGCGCAGATCTCGGCAATATCGCCACCTTCGCCGGCGTGTCGGCCCGGGGAAAGAAACAGCATGGACAAAATCACGTCGCCTTCGGCTAGCTCCGGTGAGGCCAGCAGCGTCTCCAGCAGTGGCTCGTTAAAGCGGTAGGCCTCGCCCTCGCGGCGCTCCATGGAGGCAAAGGTCACACACTCGGCCTCATCGGCCAGCAGCGCGCTCAATTGCCCGGCGAGATAGTTGCGCACCGCCGTGACCTCGGGGATCGGGCTGCCGTGGTCGACCAGCACGACCTTGGGCCGCGATAGGCCGGCCATTCGTTCGCGGACGTTTTCGGCGAGAAGTTGCGCCAGACGCAGGTCCGGCGCCAGCAGCGTATCGACCAGCGGCGGCGCGACCTTCACCGAGAGCTGCGGGTAGCTGGCCTGCACCTCGGCCAGACGCTCCGGCAGGTAGCGGGTCAGCGCCTGGCTGGGCCCGAAGAAGAAGGGCAGGATCAGCAGCTCGGTCACGCCCTCGGCCGCATATCGTTCGGCCAGCGGCCCCACCGTGATCGCCTTTTCCCCACCCAGTTGCTCCGGCGGAATCTTGAACGAGTGTAGTAACGATGCGGCCTCGACCGCCTCGCCCGTGGCCTGGCTCAAGGCGTCGGCAAGACGACGCAGGTTGAGCGTCGCGGTGGGGCGCAGGGAACCGTTGTCGACGAGCAGAATCTTTCGCATGGGGCCTCAAAGCTGGCGCAGATGGGTGTCAAATCAAGCCTTTCGCGGCAAAACGAGCCGATACGAAACCAGCATAACCGGGTTTTCCCGATAGGGAAAAATAGCCAAGCGGTGGGCCGATGGCGCTCTGGTTTTCCCTATCGGGAAAGTGGGTAGCTTTTTGTATGGTTTGATCAGGTGAAATAGCTAGTTGGTCCGCTTTCGGCCAAGAGCGGACGATCAGGCAGAAAAAATATAACGTCCGCGACACCGGTAAAATTTGAGCGTAGCGGTAATTTTATACGTGTGCTTGCGGTTGTTAGGCATTTCGCAGTTCTTCAACATACATCTTGCCAAGTATTACGGCAGCAAGACACTTAACAACTTGCCCTTTAACTAGTGGTGCCTTTGTTTTTCCAGTGTGTGCTATTTGATTTCTGAGGCTTGCAAGCTGAACAAGTGATTCAAACATTTCTGGTGGCATTGCAGGGAAATTTTTAGTTTGGGCAATTAGAGGAATCAATATTTTTAGAGTCGGCACATAACTAACCCCGCTTTTGAAAAATTCTTTAACATTACTCTTTGTGCTAATAGCTAACAATGCTTCTTCTGTATATCGCATAACATCAAATTCTATTGTAGTGTTTGCAGGTACTATAGAAGTGATTAGATCACCACTAGAGTACTCCTCAAAAGCATCTACGAGTGACTTAAGGGACACATTCTCCAATGAATCTTGGTTAATCCATGTAACCATAATAGATAACGTTGTAGGGGATGCCTCATCAGTTTGAAACTTAGCAGGATATAAAATCACCTGATCTTTCGGCGCTCCACGGTATGGAGAGTTGCCATGAAATTCTAGTGGAAACAAACCTTGGTTTTGCGGAGTATAGTTGATATGCAAGATTCTCGACCCCGCAGGAATGCCATAATCTTTGAATCTTAGTGTAGTTGAAGGATTTACATCCAAAGTTATGTTGAAAATTGCTTTCTCGGCACCGACGAATGCATAAACATCGTTATAAAAGAAGTTTTCATCGATACAGCCAGAAATCACCTCAAAGACATCATATTCCGCGTGGCACTGCGCACAGGTAGGTTTCTCGTTGTTCAAATAATTGATGAATACATGCTTATTCAGTTCTACCAAAGGACAACTACACTTAGGGCATCTTAGGCCCAATGCAATATTTGGAATTTGTTGCCGCATAGTTAAATCCTCATCTGCCTAATGCCGCTATAACGGGCCGTGCGTAGCGAGGTCTAGGGCACAAAGTGCCCGAACGTTCATGGCCTTGTTATGTGTTTTTACTCGGCACATTCAGCTATACCCTCAATTAAGTACTCCCAGATTACTCCTGAATCATATTTCCCACGCGCAAATCCAGCCGCAGGAAGCTCCAATATTATATTGTCAAATCCTGACCAGTATCCGGCCCATAGCCTATCAATATCTTCAAGCATCGAAACTTTATAGGCATGCCTGGCCAACGAGACATGCTCCATATTCACTTTAGCTATCCTTGTCAGCGGCCAATCCTTTAACCTGAATTTCTGAACAGTATCCAACGGCCACCCGTATTTTCGCGATACTAACTCGCAGGTTTCTAGGTCGCCAAAGGCATATAGAGCTGACAGTCTGGATGGGTATAGAGGATGATGTCTCTCTCTGAAGACTTCAGCATCATATTCAATGCGGTAGTCATTTATCGCTGTTAGAAAGTATGGAGATACCCCTAAAACGTCGTTACTGCAC
>NZ_CEXLVS010000151.1:0-3827 GCF_982684285.1 Salinicola sp.
CCCCACACCCCTTGATGATCACCTGGCACAGGAAATCGCCGGCCGACTGAAAGTCTCGTTCGTCGAGCTTGTCGCGATGGGTGATACCCACGATCTGGGTCTCGAAGTCGGCGTAATGCTGGGTAGCCGACCAGATCAGGAAGATCAGCCAGACGGGATCCACCGGATCCATCAACCCGCGCTCCGCCCATTGGCGGAAGACCTCGGCGCGGGCTTCCACCCACTCCCGCATTTCGCCGAACAGCGACTCCTTCAGAAACGGGGCGCCCTGCAGTATCTCGTTGGCGAAGAGCCGCGAGCTTCTGGGATGGGTCTGGCTCAGCTGCATCTTGCTGCGGATGAACGCCTCCAGCACCTCCGCCGGATCGTCATCGACGCTGATATCGCTCAGCATCTCGTTCCAGCGCCACATCGTGCGCTCGAGCAGGGTGACATAGAGGCGCCGCTTGCTACCGACGTAGTAGAGGACGTTGGACTTGGGGATTCCGGCCGCCGCGGCGATCGCCTGAATGCTGGCACCCCGATAGCCGTGTCGGGCGAAGACGCTCTCCGCCGCCTCGAAAATCCGCTGCTCGTTACGCTCCCGAGCCGTGGTTTCGGGAAGATCGTGATTATCCACCTGCGCTCCTTGCACACTTCTATCGGAATGGAATCGCCCGCCCCGGGACGTACCTCAAGGTTTGTACGAAAAGTCGGCGAGCGAAGGCAAGACAAGGCAAAAATCGGCGAAAGAGGACCGGGCTGGCGCTCCAGTTTACGGGGTGTAAATGAGCATCTTGAGCCGATTTTTAACGCCGTATTGCCGAGCGCAGACAGTTTTCGTACAGAGCCTAGTGGCCCACGGTGCCGATGCTATGCTGAATCGGGCGGGTTGTCTGCCGGCGGCCCGGTTCCAGTGCCGGTAGAGAGCACTTGCCATCAAGGCCGGAATCGAAGACGCTATCCAAAGCTGACCGATCGGTCAGGATTCATCCTGCAAGGTTGCCGGTAGACGGCGCCCCGCACAACGACAATGGCAGGCTCCCGATGATCGAATTCTTCCTCAATGGCCAGCATCGGCGACTGGCCGCCGCCCCCGATACCAGCGTACTCGAGCTGCTGCGCGGCCCGCTCGCGCAGCGCGGTACCAAGGAGGGTTGCGCCTCCGGCGACTGCGGCGCCTGCACCGTTGCCATCGCCCGCCCTGACGGCGACGGGTCGTTCGCCTATCGCACCCTGAACGCCTGCATCACGCCGGCGCATCAATTGCAGGGCACTCACCTGGTGACCGTCGACGGCCTGGCCCGGGGCGATGCGCTGCATCCGGCGCAGTCGTCGATGGTGGCGTGCCACGGCAGCCAATGCGGATTCTGCACGCCCGGCATCGTGATGTCGCTGTTCGCCCTGCACGAACAGCAGCGGGCGCTCCCCCACCAGGTGTTGGACAACCACCGGCTGGAAGCGGCGCTCGGCGGCAATCTGTGCCGCTGCACCGGCTACCGCCCCATTCGCGACGCCGCCCTGAGCATGGGCGAGCGCAGCGACACCCGCCCACCCTGGGCCGAGGATCCCACCCTCGAGAGGGCGGTTCGCGACCTCTCCCCGGCAGTGGCCGTCGAGGACCAGAGCGGCTATCTGACGCCGACGACCCTCGCCGAACTCACCACCGCCATGCAGCGCCATCCCGAGGCCAGGCTGGTCGCCGGCGCCACCGATCTCTGGCTCGAGGTCACCCAGCGGCTCGCGCAGTTCGAAACCCTGATCGATCTGCGCCAGGTCGAGGAGCTTCGCCAACTCGAGGAAGTCGCGGACGGCTGGTGGGTCGGCGCGGCGGTCACCTACCGCGAGTGGGAGCCGCTGCTGAAAACCCATTACCCCGCTTTCGCGCATCTGCTGACCCGGCTGGGCTCGGCCCAGATTCGCAACCGGGCCACCGTGGGCGGCAATATCGCCAATGCCTCTCCCATTGGCGATACGCCGCCCGTGCTGCTGACGCTGGACGCGAGAGTGCGTCTTGCCGGGCCGGACGGCATGCGGGAGCTCCCGCTGGACGCTTTCTTCCTCGACTACAAGCAGACCGCGCTCGCCCCCGGCGAGTGTATCGCCGCCATATTCCTCCCCAGGCCAGGCGACGGCCACGAGCAGCGCGTCTGGAAACTCTCCAAGCGGCGTGAAGACGACATCTCGACGCTGCTGGGCGCCTTCCGCTGGCGGCTGCAGGAGGGTGTGCTGCAGGACGTGCGTGTCGCCTACGGCGGCATGGCGGCGATTCCGCTGCGGGTCCGGGCCGTCGAGGCCGCGCTGGAAGGGAAGGCCCCCGACGAGCAGGCCTTCGCTGCCGCCAGGCGGGCACTCCAGCAGTCACTCACCCCGATGAGCGATGCCCGTGGCTCCCGCGACTACCGCGCCACCGCCGCGGCCAACCTGCTCGAACGCTGGCGACTGACACTCGCCCGAGCCGAGCTGGATGAACCGACGCAGGAGGTGACGCTCGATGCGTACGCTCACTGAAAAGCGAATCCGAAAGGCGCGCGCCGCTTCCGATGCCGTGCCGGAGGCCCTGGCCGAGGCCGACCGGGCGGAAGGCGCGGAGATCGGCCGCCTCGAGGGTGACGAGCCGGTTGCCCGCGATACCGTCAGCCCACGGCCGACGCGAGATGCTGTCCGTCACGCCCAGGCTCACGAGAGCGCCACCAAGCATGTCACCGGGCGTGCCCGCTACATCGACGATCTGCCGGCGCCCCATGACACGCTGCACGCCATGGAGGGGCTGAGCGAGGTGGCCCATGGCCGGGTGACGCGCCTCGACCTCGACGCGGTCCGGGCGATGCCCGGCGTCGTCGACGTGATCACGGCGCAGCATATTCCCGGCCATCGCGATATCGGCCCGGTGTTTCCCGGCGACCCCATGTTTGCCGACGCGGAGGTCAGCTATGTCGGCCAACCGCTGTTCGCGGTGGCCGCCACCAGTTATCCCGAGGCACGTCGCGCGGTGAAGGCGGCAGTGATCGAGATCGAGCCGCAGCCACCCCGCTTCGACCCGGTCGCCGCCGCCGAGGCCGGCGAATTCGTACGCCCCACGCACCGGCAGATCAGCGGGGATTGGGAGCAGGCGCTGGAGAGCGCGCCCCACGTGCTCGAGGCCGAGCAGTTCGTCGGCGGCCAGGAACACTTCTACCTGGAGGGCCAGGCCTGCCTGGTCGTGCCCGGCGAGGACGAAGGCGTCATCGTCCATACCTCCAACCAGCACCCCAGCGAGACCCAGAAGCTGGTCGCCGAGGTGCTGGATATCCCGTTCCACGCGGTGACGGTGGAGAACCGCCGCATGGGCGGCGGCTTCGGCGGCAAGGAGACCCAGGCCGCGGCCTGGGCGTGCGTGGCGGCGCTGCTGGCGAGGCGAACCGGCCGGGCCGTGCGCCTGCGCCTGCCCCGTGCCGACGATACCCGTGCCACCGGCAAGCGCCACCCGTTCCACAATCGCTATCGGTTGGGTTTCGACGCCGACGGCGTGATCCTCGGCGGCGACATCACCCTGATCGGCGACTGCGGCCACTCGCCGGATCTCTCCGAAGCGGTGGTCGACCGCGCCATGTTCCACGCCGACAACGCCTACTCGCTGGGCGCCGCGCGGGTGACCGGACACCGTGCCCGCACCCATACCGCATCGAATACCGCCTTTCGCGGCTTCGGCGGCCCCCAGGGGATGATGATCGTCGAACGGGCGATGGACGATATCGCCCGCTATGTCGGCCAGGATCCGTTGACCGTACGCAAGCGCAATCTCTATCGCAGCGGTCGCGATACCACCCACTACGGCCAGCACGTCGATCAGCATCCGCTGATGGTGG
>NZ_CEXLVS010000151.1:3837-10417 GCF_982684285.1 Salinicola sp.
CCGGATTCTTCGCGAGCCCCACGGGCCACATCGTCACCAACTACCACGTGATCTCGGAGCTCGTGCAGGAGCCCGGGCGCTACCGAGTGGAGATCATCGATCGGCTGGAGCTCAGCTGCGACTACTGGCAACGCCGCGGCGAGATCGGTGCGTTCAACCGCGCAAGCGCCGTGATCAAGCGCGGCCTGGCGCTGACGCCGGTCAAGTTCGGCATCTCCTTCACCGCCAAGCACCTCAACCAGGCGGGCGCCCTGCTCCACGTCTACACCGACGGCAGCGTGATGATCAATCACGGCGGCACCGAGATGGGCCAGGGCCTGCATACCAAGATCTGCCAGGTGGTCGCCCGCGAGCTGGGGCTCGATTTCGACGCGGTGCGCATCAGCGCCACTCGCACCGACAAGGTCCCCAACACCTCGCCCACCGCGGCCTCCAGCGGTGCCGATCTCAACGGCATGGCCGCCCGCGACGCCGCCGCCCGGATCCGCCGGCGCCTGCTCGACTTCGCCGCCGGGCACTATCGCCTGGACCGCGAGGGGCTGCGTCTCGTCGACGGCGAACTGGTCTCCGGGGTCGGCGACGTGCACCACCGGGTACCGTGGGGCGACCTCGTCCAGGCGGCCTATCTCGGTCGCATCTCGCTGTCGGCGACCGGGTTCTACGCCACGCCGCTGATCCACTACGATCGCGACACCGGACAGGGCCGACCGTTCTACTACTTCGCCTACGGCGCCTCGGTCAGCGAGGTCAGCGTCGACACCCTGCGCGGGGAGTACCGGGTCGAACGCGTCGATATCCTTCACGACGTCGGCGACTCGCTCAATCCGGCCATCGACCTGGGGCAGGTCGAGGGCGGCTTCATCCAGGGCATGGGCTGGCTGACCAGCGAAGAGCTGAAGTGGAACGACGACGGGCGTCTGCTGACGGATGGCCCCGCCACCTACAAGATCCCGACCTTCGGCGACCTGCCGCCGATCTTCAACGTCGAACTGCTCGAAGGCCACCCCAACTCCCAGGCCAGCATCTATCGCTCCAAGGCCGTGGGCGAACCGCCCTTCATGCTGGGTATCTCGGTGTGGGCGGCGCTGCGCGATGCACTGTCGAGCCTCACCGACTATCGGGTCAGCCCGCCGCTGGATACTCCCGCCACGCCGGAGCGGGTACTGATGGCGGCCGAGGCGCTGCGCGCCGGGCCTGCGAACGCCGGAGCGTCACGATGAGCGCCGACGGCTCTCCCGGAACCCGCGATCACCGCGAAAGCTGGCACGCCGCGCTGCACCGCCTGCAGGAGTGCGCCCTTCCCCACGTGCTTGCCAGCATCGTCGGCGCCGCCGGTTCGACCCCGCGGGAGCCCGGCGCCAAGCTGGTCGTCACCTCGACGGCGGTCATCGATACGCTGGGCGGCGGCCATTTCGAGCAGCAGGTGATCGAGAGCGCCCGACGGCATCTGGCGGCAACGCCCGTGGCGGCAGGTACCCATCTCGAGGCGTTTCCGCTGGGCGGTCGCTCCGGTCAGTGCTGCGGCGGGTTCGTACATGTGCTGATCGAGGTCTTCGCCGGCGCCGACAGCCACCTGACGCTGTTCGGTGCCGGCCATGTCGGCCGGGCGCTGGTCGAACTGCTCGCGCCACTGCCCTGGCGCATCGACTGGTACGACAGCCGCGACGGGGCGTTCCCGCTCGGGGCCTCTCACGACCGCTATCCCGACCGCGTCCGGCCCCTGACGCTGGCGGCGGATGCCGAAGGCGTGGCACAGGCCGTGGCGGCCATCCCTCGTGACGCTCACGTGCTGGTGATGACCCACGACCACGCCCAGGATCGCGATCTGATCGCGGCACTGTTATCGCGAACCCACTCGGGCGGCGAGGGATTGCGCTCCATCGGCATGATCGGCTCGCGCAGCAAATGGAGCAGTTTTCGCTCGCGCCTGGCCGCCGCCGGGTTCGATGACGCCGCGCTGGCGCGGGTTCGCTGTCCCATCGGCCTGGTCTCCACCGCCAGCAAGCGCCCCCGCGAGATCGCGATCAGCGTGGCCGCCGAGCTGCTGGCCGACCGCCACGAGCCGCAAGACGCACCGGATCGGCGGGGCGCGGCACCGGAACGACTTCGCCACGCCTTTACCACCACCGATCCGATCGACAACGCCCACTCGACAGGTTCCGCCAGAGAATGACCATGCAAACTCACCACCGCCTGCTTCGCGGCCCGCTCTTCACCTGTCTCGACGATCCCGGCGAGGACGCCGTGCCGCTGGTCGGCGCCACCCGCTATCTCGAGGACGGGGCGATCTGGATCGTCGACGGCCACATCCAAGCCGTCGATCCTTTCGACGCGCTCGCCGATCGGCTGCCCGCCGGCATCGAGATCGTCGACTACCGCGACAAGCTGATGATGCCCGGCTTCATCGACAGCCACGTTCACTACGTCCAGCTCGACATCATGGCGTCCTATGGCCGCGAGCTGCTCGACTGGCTCAACGACTACACCTTTCCCGCCGAATGCCGGTTCGCCGATCCCGAACACGCCCGGGCCGGCGCCGAGCGGTTCCTCGACGAGATGCTGCGGGTCGGCACCACCACCGCGCAGGTGTTCTGCTCTTCGCATCCGATCTCGGTGGACAGCTTCTTCGCGGCGGCCCAGCGTCGCCAGCTGCGCATGATCGCCGGCAAGGTGCTGATGGACCGCCATGCGCCGGACGCCCTGACCGACGACACCCTGGGCGGCGTCCGCGACAGCGAGCGGCTGATCGCCGACTGGCATGGCCGCGATCGTCTCGACTACACCCTGACGCCGCGCTTCGCGCCGACCTCCACCCGCGAGCAGCTCGACGCCGTGGGCGGCGTGCTGCGCAACGCGCCCGATCTCTACCTGCAGACCCACCTGTCGGAAAATCGCGGCGAGATCGCCTGGGTGGCCGAGCTGTTTCCGGAAAGCCGTGACTATCTCGATGTCTACGAGCGCCATGGACTCGTCGGCCCCCGCAGCACTTTCGCCCACGGCATCCACCTCAACGGGGAGCAGCGCCGGAGACTGGCGCAGGGAGGCGCTAACATCGCCTTCTGCCCCACCTCGAACCTGTTCCTCGGCAGCGGATTGATGGATCGCCTGGCCTGCCGGGAGGCGGGGTTGATGACATCGCTGGCCAGCGATGTCGGCGGCGGCACCTCGCTCTCCGGCCTCGGCACCCTGCAGGGCGCCTATCAGGTCGGCGCCCTGCTCGGCCAGGCCCTGACCGGTTGGCAGGGGTTCTATCGGCTCACCCTGGGCAACGCCCGGGCGCTGCATCTGGACGACAGGATCGGCAGCCTGCAGCCGGGGTTCGAGGCGGATATCGCCGTTCTCGACCCCGAGTCCACCCCGTTGATGGCACGCCGCCTGTCCCAGGCCACGCCCCTGGCGGAGCGCCTGTTCGCCATGATGATGCTGGGCGACGACCGCACGGTGGCAGCGACCTGGGCCAACGGCCGCCTGGTGCACCAGCGCGATGCCACGACGGCCTGATCCCGCCGGCGCTCAGCCGTTGGCCGTCTCCGGCAGCGGATAGCGGCGATCCGACGTGCCGGCCTTGACCACCTGGCCCGGCACGTCGTGGCCGATCATCGCCGGCAGCAGCTCGGCGGCGGCGATCAGCCGGTCGAGATCGACCCCTGTCCCCACCCCCATCTGCTCGAACATGTGGACCAGATCCTCGCTGCACACGTTGCCGCTGGCCCCCGGCGCGTAGGGACAGCCTCCCAGGCCGCCCAGCGCGGCATCGAACCGGGTGATCCCGCTCTGCCAAGCGACCAGGGCGTTGGCCAGCCCCATGCCACGGGTGTCGTGGACGTGGAGCGTCACCGGCAGCCACGGCCAGCGGCTCAACGTCTCGCGGCTCAGGTCGGCGACCTGGCGTGGATTGGCCATCCCGGTGGTGTCGCACAGGGTGATCCCCTGGACGCCCAGCGCCAGCAGCTTCTCGGTGATCGACAGCACCCGCTTGAACGGCACCTCGCCTTCGAAGGGGCAGCCAAACGCCGTCGAGATCGAGGCGTTGACGAAGACGTCGCTTCCCCGGGTGATCTCCAGGATGTTGGCAAAGCGCTCCAGCGACTGTTCCGCGGTCATGCGGAGGTTGGCACGGCCGTGGCTGTCGCTGGCCGACAGCACCAGGTTGATCTCGTCGACCCCGCAGGCGAGGGCACGCTCGGCGCCCTTCTCGTTGGGGACCAGTACCACGTAGCCGACTCCCGCCACACGCTCGATGCCGCGCATGACCTCCTCGGCATCGCGCAGGTTGGGAATCGCCCTGGGCGAGGTAAACGAGGTCGCCTCGATCTTCGCCAGCCCGGTGCGGGAGAGCGCATCGATCAGCCGAATTTTCTCCTCGGTGGGAACGAACCGCGATTCGATCTGGAGACCGTCTCGCGGTGCCACATCGTTGACGGTGACGCGGGACTGCATGGTCGTCGACCTCATCAGATCACTCCTCGTTCGCGCATCTTCGCCTGGGTATCGCGGTCGATCCCCAGCTCGTCGAGTACCGTCTGGGTATGCTGGCCCAGCGCCGGGCCGCCGCCTTCGATTCGTCCCGGCGTGCGGCTCAGCTTGGGCAGCACGCCGGGCACCTTGAGCGATTCGCCATCGCCCAGCCGGATGGTCTCGATCATCTCCCGGGCCAGGTAGTGCGGATCGGCGACGATATCCTTGGCGGTATAGGGGTAGCCCACCGGCACGTGAGCGCTCTCCAGCACGTCGAGCACGTAGTCACGCCGGTGGCGGCGGGTCCAGTCGGCGATGGCGCCATCGATCAGCTCGGCGTGCCGGCTGCGGCCGTCGTTGTGGGCGAAACGCGGATCGTCGGCGAGATCCTGGCGGCCGATCGCCGCCATCAGGCGCTTGAAGATACTGTCGCCGTTGCCGGCGATCAGCACGTACTCCTCACCCTCCCCATCGCCCGACGCGCAGGGATAGGCATTGGAGGGCGTGATGCCCGGCAAGGCGCTGCCGCTGGGTTCGCGAATCACCCCGGCATTGTCGTATTCAGGGATCAGGCTCTCCATCATCGCGAATACCGATTCGTAGAGCGCAACGTCGATGTACTGCCCCTGGCCGCTGCGATGACGCTCCTGCAGTGCCAGCAAGGCGCCGATCACGCCGTACAGCGCCGACAGCGAATCGCCGATGCTGATCCCCACGCGCACCGAGGGCTGATCGGGATGACCCGAAAGGTAGCGCAGCCCGCCCATCGCCTCGCCGATGACGCCGAATCCCGGTCGATCGCGATAAGGGCCGGTCTGCCCGTAGCCGGAGATACGCACCATGATCAGGCCGGGGTTGCGTTCGCTCAGCGCCTCCCAGCCCAGCCCCCACTTCTCCAGCGTGCCGGGGCGAAAGTTCTCGACCACGATATCCGCCTCGTCGATGAGCCGGCGCACGATCTCCTGTCCCTCCTCCGAGCGCAGATCCAGCGCCAGCGATCGCTTGTTGCGGGTCTGCACATGCCACCACAACGAGGTGTCGTCCTTCAGCACCCGCCACTTGCGCAGCGGGTCGCCCGTTCCCGGCGGCTCGATCTTGATCACGTCCGCACCGAACTCGCCGAGCAGCTTGCTGGCGAAGGGCCCGGCGATCAACTGGCCCAACTCCACCACCTTGAGTCCCGCTAGCGCCTGCGCGCCGTCGCTGGCCGCCATATCGTTCTCCTTCGTGACGTTCGGCAGCGCCTCTCTCGAATCGCTGCCGGCATGGTCGTTCATCGATAGCGGCAGCGTGACCCAGCCTCGGGGCCGCCACAATTAGGCGATCGTCAAGCTAGGCTTCGTCCATCGCGAACGATAGAGTGGCCGGGTCCTCGTCGCCACACAGATGCCGCCACCATGAAGCGAATCGACTTCACCACGCTCAAGCTGTTCGTCGCCATCGCCGACCTGCGGAGCCTGACCCGCGCCGCCGAGCGCGAGCACCTGGCGCTGGCGGCCGTCAGCAAGCGCATCAGCGATCTCGAGGCGCAGCTCTCGACCACGCTGCTCTATCGACGCCCGCGCGGCGTCGAGCTGACACCCGCCGGGCACGCGCTCCTCCATCACGCCCGCCACATGCTGGATAGCCTCGACCATCTCAACGCCGACCTCAGCGAATACAGCGTGGGGATCCGGGGGCACGTGCGCCTGCACGCCAACACCTCCGCGGTCATCGAGTTCCTGCCCGACGACCTGAGCGACTTCACCTGGCGCTACCCGCAGATCCGCATCGACATGCAGGAGCGCCTGAGTCACGAGATCATCACGGCCGTTCGCGACGGCCTCACCGACATCGGCATCTTCTCCGCGCACATTCCCGCCGAGGGCCTTGCGATCCAGCCCTACCGCCGGGACCGGCTGGTGCTGGTCACCGCGCGGGACCACCCGCTGGCGAGCCGACAACGGCTGGCTTTCGCCGAGACCCTGGATCACGACTTCATCGGACTGGAACAGGACTCGTCGCTCCACGCCCTGCTGCACCAGGATTCCCAGCGGCTGGCACGGCCACTGCGGATGCGCATCCAGGTGCGCAGCTTCGAGGGTATCTGCCGCATGATCGACCGCGGGATGGGGATCGGCAT
>NZ_CEXLVS010000152.1:0-10280 GCF_982684285.1 Salinicola sp.
GGCCAGGACGACAAGCTGCGTCCCCACGGCATCGTCACCGTCTACGACCCCACCGCGGGCACCGGCGGCTTCCTCTCCGAGAGCGACGAGTACATTCAGCAGGTCAGCCGGGACGTGACCGTCTCGCTGCATGGCCAGGAGCTCAATCCCGAGTCCTACGCCATCTGCAAGGCCGACATGCTGATCAAGGGCCAGGCGGTGGAGCAGATCAAGCTCGGCAATACACTCAATGACGACCAGCTCCCCGCCGAACGCTTCGACTACATGCTCTCCAACCCGCCGTTCGGTGTGGAGTGGAAGAAGGTACAGAAAGAGGTTGCTGCCGAGCACAAGCAGAAGGGCTACGATGGCCGCTTCGGCCCCGGCCTGCCGCGGGTCTCCGACGGCTCGCTGCTGTTCCTGATGCACCTGGTGAGCAAGATGCGCTCCCGCCAGGAGGGCGGCTCGCGTATCGGCATCATCCTCAACGGCTCGCCGCTGTTCACCGGCGGCGCCGGCAGCGGCGAGTCCGAGATCCGCCGCTACCTGCTGCAGCACGATTTGGTGGAGGCTATCGTCGGCTTGCCCACCGACATGTTCTACAACACCGGCATCGCCACCTACGTGTGGATCCTCTCCAACCACAAGCCGGCCGAGCGCCGTGGCCAGGTGCAGTTGATCAACGCCACCAGCCGGGCCAGCAAGATGCGCAAGTCGCTGGGCAGCAAGCGCCAGTTCGTCGCCGACCGCGACATCGAGGAGATCGTGCGCCTCTACGGCGCCTTCGAGGAGAACGAGGAGAGCAAGCGCTTCCCGGTGGAGGCCTTCGGCTACCGGCGGATTACCGTGGAGCGCCCGCTACGCCTCAATTTCCAGGCCAGCGCCGAGCGCCTGGCCCGGCTCGACGACGAGAAGCCGATCCAGAGGCTCGAGGAGGGCGAGCGCGAGGTCCTCAAGGCCGCCTGCACCACCCTCGACCCTGAGCCGTTCACCAACCGCGACGCCTTCATCAAGGCGCTGAAGGCCGCCCTGAAGGCGGCTGGCCTCAAGGTCGGCGCCCCGGTGCAGAAGGCCATTCTCAACGCCCTCTCCGAGCGCGACCCTGAGGCGGACATCTGCCTGGACAAGAAGGGCAACCCCGAGCCCGACACCGGCCTGCGCGATAACGAGAACGTGCCGCTGGACGAGCCAGTCTTCGACTACTTCGAGCGTGAGGTGAAGCCCCACGTCCCCGACGCCTGGATCGATGAGGACAAGCGCGACCCGTTGGACGGCCGAATCGGCATCGTCGGCTTCGAAATCCCCTTCAACCGGCACTTCTATAATTTCACGCCGCCGCGCCCGCTGGAAGAGATCGACGCCGACCTCAAGGCCTGCACAGACCGGATCAAGCAGATGATCGAGGAGCTGTCGGCATGAGGAAGGGCGGCGCTCAGCCTTGTCTTACCCAGTCATTGACAGTGCAGAGGGCATGCCCTAGCATGTCGGGTAACACACCCGCCATGCCTCTCACTGAAGCACACTTTGGCGGGTTTTTTGCGTCTGGAGGTCGGGCATGAGCGACTTCCACAAGCCTGCACACAGCATTGAAGAGCAGATCGCGACGCTATGCAGCCGTGGCCTGGCGATACCCGACGAGGCTCGGGTGCGTCACTACCTGGCCAATATCAGCTACTTCCGCCTTTCAGCCTACACGCGTCCCTTCTACCAGCCAGGCCTCCAGGAGCATCGTTTTCTGGAGGACACCTCCTTCGAGGATGTGCTGAGGCTCTATGTGTTCGATCGTGAGCTCCGCCTGCTGCTGCTTGATGCCATCGAACGGCTGGAAGTCGCGCTACGCGCTCAGTTGACCAACACCCTGGCTGAGCACCATGGCCCTCACGGCTACCTGGATCCCGAGATCTTCGATACCCGCTACAACCATGGATGGCTGTTGGAGAAGCTGGAGAACGCGGCCAAGGGACGAGAGATCGAGACCTTCCTGGCGCACTATCGCACGAAGTACCGATCAGCCCCCAATCAGCCGCCCATCTGGATGGCGGTGGAGCTGCTGACCTTCAAGGAAGTCTCGACCCTGCTGGCCAAGCTGCGGCTTCCCAAGGATACCCAGCGCATCGAGCGGCACTTCGGTTGGAAGATGCCGGTGCTGCGATCTTGGTTCCGCAGCCTGTCCGACTTGCGCAACGTCTGTGCCCACCATGGCCGAGTGTGGAACCGTGAGTTTGGTAGCCGTCCCGAGATGCCGAGAAAGGTTCCGGTCGGCTGGCCGAGCATCCCCGGTAGCATCGAGACGGGGTCTCATGAGCACCCCGAGCAGCGTCTCGACCCTCGAAGGCGCCTGTACCTCCAGCTCGTGGTGATCGAGTCGCTGATGCAGGTCGTGTCGCCTACCAGCCAGTGGGCTGAGCGACTGGTGACACTGCTGGATCACTATCCCCAGGTCTCACGTCCACATATGGGTTTCCCTGGGCATTGGGATACGGAGCCTTTCTGGCGAGAAGCAGTGATGAACGCAAGAGAGGGGGCAAAGGCATGACTTTCCCGAAATACCCCGAATACAAGGACTCCGGCGTCGAATGGTTGGGAGAGGTGCCGGCGCATTGGGAAAAACTAAAGCTCAGCCTGATTTCGATTGAGAAGTGTGATGGTCCATTCGGGTCTGCGATAAAGTCTGAGCATTACCGTGATAATGGTGTGCGTGTCATTCGGTTGCAAAATATAAAGAAATATTTCTTCAATGGAGAAGATGCAGCTTATATCGATGCTGACTATTACCGCCAGCAAATAGCTAAGAGCGATGTGATTGGTGGCGACCTCCTCGTTGCTGGGCTAGGTGATGATAATAACGCAGTAGGGCGTGCTTGTGTTGCCCCATACAGTATTGCTCCTGCAATGGTTAAAGCCGACTGCTTCAGGTTCAGGCTGGATACTAAGCGGGCGTTCCCTGATTTTTTGGCATATCAGCTTTCAGCCGGTGCAGAGGCTGATGCAGGTTTACTTTCAACAGGTTCAACTCGTTCTCGAATTCCATTGTCCACGATGGGGGGAAGAATAGTAGCTCTACCACCAAGTCATGAGCAGGTGGAAGTATCTGCTTTTCTGGATTACGAAACCGCCCGCATCGACGCCTTGGTGGAGGAGCAGCAGCGCCTGATCGAGCTGCTCAAGGAAAAGCGCCAGGCGGTGATCTCCCATGCCGTCACCAAGGGGCTGGATCCTGATGTGCCGATGAAGGACTCCGGTGTGGAGTGGCTGGGAGAAGTGCCGGTGCATTGGGAAGTAGCCCCTCTTGGCTTGCTTTCACGCCAAATCCAAACTGGTCCGTTTGGTAGCCAACTTCATTCACACGAATATGTTGAAGGTGGCGTTCCAGTCATCAACCCCTCCAACATTGTTGATGGGGAAATTTTGCCTGACCCGTCATCCACCGTAACTCCAGAAGTTGTTGAGCGGTTGACTCATCAGCGGTTGTCTGAGGGTGAGGTAGTGGTTGGTCGCCGAGGCGAAATGGGTCGCTGTGCAGTAGTCTCATCAGAAGAGTCGGGGTGGTTGTGTGGAACAGGGTCGATGAAAATTTTATTGAGTGAGCGTGCAGATCCTGACTTTGTTTCCATGTTTATCCGGACCCCTCTGGTTCGAGGCCTGCTTCAAATCGAATCGGTTGGTTCGACCATGGATAATCTCAATCCTGAAATATTGTCACGGATTCGAGTCCCTGTTCCTCCTATTGAAGAGCAGCGTGATTTGGTAGAAAAGGTCAGGTTGACTGAAAGGAAAACACAACGACTTATCAGCGAAGCCTTACAAGGCAGTGAGTTGCTCCAAGAACGTCGCTCCGCGCTGATCTCCGCCGCCGTCACCGGCAAGATCGACGTGCGCGGCTGGCAGCCGCCTGAGGGCTCAACGGCATCCAGCGAGGCCACGCAAACGGAGATGGTATGACGCAAGGACGCAGCATCCGACTCTTCCTGGTGGACGGTACACCTAACGGCCTGCTGACCGCCGAGATCATGAACTGGACCGGTCACGTGCTCACCGGGCCGCGCAGCAAGCTCAGAGAGCTGGTCCAGCGCCCAGAGTGCGGCCGCACCGGGATCTATTTCCTGGTGGGGACGGACCCCGAGGGAAGTCTACGACCGATGGTCTATATCGGAGAAAGCGACGACGTCGGGGCCCGCCTCAAGCAACACCAGCGTCCGGAGGATAAGGGCGGCAAGGATTTCTGGGAGAGAGTCTGCCTGGTTACCAGCAAGGATCAGAACCTGACCAAGGCTCACGTGAAGTACCTGGAGAGCCTGCTGATCAAGAACGCCGGCGAGGTCGGCCGCTGCAAGCTGATCAACGGCACCGCTCACGAGTACATCGGCTTGCCCGAGTCCGACCGCGCCGACATGGCCTTCTTCATGGAGCAGGTACGCACCGTGCTGCCGGTTCTGGGGCTGGACTTTCTGCGTGATGCCACAAAGCCATCTGCCGCTACTGGAACACCCGATCCCCAAGATGCTCAGGCCTCGCCACGGTTCGTCCTGGAAGCCTCCAGACACGGGATCAAAGCCGTGGGGCAGGAAGTGGATGGTGAGTTCTTCGTATTGGAAGGCTCTCTGGCCCGGCGTGAATGGGCGGGCCCTTACCACAGCTATCAGAAGCAGCATGCCCAGCTCTGTGAGGAGGGGGTGCTCGTCGATGATGGCAATGGTCTGCGGCGTTTCACCAAGGACTATGCCTTCTCCAGCCCCAGTGCTGCAGCCGCCATCGTGGTGGGGCGCGCGGCCAACGGCCGAATCGATTGGAAGGTCGCGGGCAGCGGCCTCTCCTATGGCGAGTGGCAAGACCAGCAGGTCAGCGCCGCCGCTCCATCGGTGGAGCAGTCCCCGAGCTGACGTAATGCCGCAAGCTCCATTTTGTCGCGGCGGCGAGAGCACGGTTTAGAAATAAACGTGAAAACGGCCTCAGCGGCCGTTTTCGTTACGCGATATAAACCTGGGAGTGCGAAGGCTTACTCACCTTCCTCGATCGATATGCCACTCAAGTGCGGAAGCAGGCTTCCCTGACATTCATTTGTGGCACTGCCTCCAGTGGATGAGGCATCGTCCTAAGTAGCCTTCTCCTTGTATCCCTGAAGCGCTAGGCTGTTACGCATAATTACGCCAAGCGCAGGGGATAACATGGCGGACAGCAGGGAAGCCCGCTTCCAGCAGGACATCATCGAGGCCATGACGGCCCATGGCTGGAAGGCCGGCACGGCCGGCGGCTACGATCGCGTCTCGGCGCTCTATACCGAGGACCTGCTCGGCTACGTGCGGGAGGCCTGGCCCGAGCGCTGGGAGAAGTTCTGCAAGTCCAATCCCCAGGCGCCGGAGCAGGTGTTCGTGCAGAAGGTGGTCCGCGAGCTGGAGCGGGCCGGCACCCTGGAGGTGCTGCGCCACGGCTTCAAGGTGCCGGGGGTGAAGTTCGATCTTTGCAGCTTCCAACCCGACCACGGCATGAATCCCGACTCCCTGGCCCGCTACCGCGCCAATCGCCTGCGGGTGGTGCCCGAAGTCTCCTACTCGCCCCACGCCCGCGAGAAGGGCAAGGGCGGCGGCGACAGCTACAACCCCCGCCTCGACCTGGTGCTGTTCGTCAACGGCATTCCCACCGCCACTCTGGAACTGAAGAGCCAGTTCAAGCAGACGGTGGAGAACGCCAAGCGGCAGTACCGGCAGGACCGTCCGATCAAGGACCCCGTCACCCGCAAGCCGGAGCCGCTGCTGACCTTCAAGCGCGGCGCCCTTGTCCATTTCGCGGTGAGTCAGGCCGAAGTGGCGATGACCACCAAGCTGGCCGGCAAGGACACCTTCTTCCTGCCCTTCAATCGCGGCACGAAGGAGGGCGGCGCCGGCAACCCGCCCGCACCGGACGAGCAGAGCTACGTCACTGCCTACCTGTGGGAAGAAGTGTTCGCACCGGATGCCTGGCTGAAGGTACTCGGTCGCTTCCTGCACTTGGAGAAGAAGACCAGCGAAGACTTCCACGGCCGCCGCCAGACTAAGGAGACGCTGATCTTCCCCCGCTATCACCAGTGGGAGGTGGTCAAACGCCTAGTGCAGGCCACCCTAGCCGAGGGGCCGGGGCGGCGCTACCTGGTACAGCACAGCGCTGGCTCCGGCAAGTCCAACTCCATCGCTTGGTGTGCCCACCAGTTAGCCAACCTCTACGCTGAGGATGGCACCAAGCTCTTCAACTCGGTGATTGTGGTTACCGACCGCACAGTGCTCGACAGCCAGCTCCAGGAAACCATCTACCAGTTCGAGCATGCCCACGGCGTGGTTCGGCCCATCACCCGCGACATCGGTAACCAGAGCAAGTCGGAGCAGCTCGCTGAGGCCCTGGCCAGCAACACCCGTATCATCATCGTCACCATCCAGACCTTCCCGGCGTTGTTCGACGCCTTGGACAAGCGCCCGCAGCTCGCCGAGGGCGACTACGCTGTGATCGCCGACGAGGCCCACTCCTCGCAGACCGGAAGCTCGGCCAGCAAGCTCAAGGCGTTGCTAGCGGCCGCGGGCGAGACCACAGAGGGCGATGACGACGAGATCAGTGCACAGGCCATGTTGGATGCCGCCGTGGCCTCCCGGCGCCCCAGCGAGCGCATCAGCTACTACGCCTTCACCGCCACCCCCAAGGCCAAGACCCTGGAGCTGTTCGGCCGTCCGCCGGATCCCGATCTGCCGGCCGGCGCCGACAACAAGCCCGAGCCGTTCCATCTCTACTCGATGCGCCAGGCCATCGAGGAGGGTTTCATTCGTGATGTGTTGAAGAATTACGTCACCTATAAGACTGCCTGGAGGATCGCCAATCCCGCTGGTGAGGAGCAGGAGGTGGATGCCAAGAAGGCCTCACGCACCCTGGCCAAGTGGGTTCGGCTGCATCCCCATAATATTGGCCAACGTCTCCAGATCATCGTTGAACACTATCGTGATAACGTCCGCCACCTGCTCGATGGTCAGGCCAAGGCCATGGTGGTTACCGCCAGTCGTCAGGAGGCGGTGGGCTACCAGCTGGCCATGCGGAAGTACATCGAGGAGCAGGGCTACGCGGACGTCATCCCATGGTGGCCTTCTCTGGCAGCGTGCCGCCCGATGAGGAGATTCCAGAGGAGGTCACCGAGACCAGCCAGTTGCTCAATCCCGGGCTGAAAGGCCGCGACCTGGCCGAGGCGTTCGATACCGACGACTACAACGTGATGATCGCCGCCAACAAGTTCCAGACCGGCTTCGACCAGCCAAAGCTGTGCGCCATGTACGTGGACAAGAAGCTGCGTGATGTGGACTGCGTGCAGACCCTCTCGCGGCTCAACCGGCTGTTCCCCGGCAAGCAGACCTTCATCCTCGACTTCTACAACGCCGAGCAGGAGATCCTCGACGCTTTCGCGCCCTACTACCGCAAGGCCGAGCTGGCCGATGTCTCCGATCCCAACGTGGTCTACGACCTGCAGCGCACCCTGGACGCCAGCGGCATCTACCACTGGCCCGAGGTGGAAGCCTTCGCCAAGGCCTTCTTCGATCCCAAGGCGCCGGCCTCCAGCCTCAGCTACCATTGCCGCCCCGCTCAGGACCGCTTCAAGCAGCGCTACCAGCTGGCCATGGAGCAGCTCCAGGTCTGGAAGGAGGCTCGCCAGGCCGCCGAACAGAACGGCGACGACAAGGGCCTGAAGCGCGCCGAGCAGGAGCTCAAGGAGGCCGGCACCACCCGCGACGAGCTCGACCTGTTCCGCAAGAACCTGCAGAGCTTCGTGCGCACCTATGAATTCCTCAGCCAGATCGTCACCTTCGACGATCCCGGGCTGGAGCAGCTCTGCGTCTTCGCTCGCCATCTCCACCCGCTGCTGCGCACCGACCGGCTGCTGGAGGAGGAGAGCATCGACGTCAGTGAGCTGGAGTTGACCCACTACCGCCTCACCAAGCGGGAGGAGAAGCGCCTGCGCCTCGAGGAAGCTGAGGGTGACTATGGCCTCACCCCGGTCAGCGAAGTGGGCTCAGGCAAGCCACATGATCCGGAGAAACAGCGCCTAGCCGAGATCATCGACCGTCTCAATGATCTCTACGGCGCCGAGGTCAGCGACGACGACAAGCTGCACTTCGCCAACGGCATCGCCGACCGTATCGAGCGCGACGAAGCGGTGATGGCCCAGGTGCGCAACCACAGCGAAGACCAGGTGATGCACGGCCTGTTCCCTAAGAAGGTGGCCGACGCCGTTCTCGACGCCCTCAGCGACCACGAGAAGCTCAGTATGCCGCTGTTGGAGAACGAGGAGACGGGAAGGCAGTTCGCGCTGTTGATCCTCAAGCTGCTGGCGGGGAGATCGAGCCGTGACTCGCGTGCTGAGTAGCAATCTACGAAAGGGGGCTCTTAATGGCGGATAACGATCCAAGCTGGCCGTCCCGGCAAAGGCAGCTGGCACGTTCATCGATGTTATGTTGCATGCGCTGCGGTTGGGGTAATGTAGCCGAGCTATACTTAATTCTTGGCTTTTTCAATAAGCTAAGAGATGAGCGAGCGTGCAGCATAACATTCTTTAACGCGCGTGCTATCTAATACCTGTTATATGACCTGAGTCTCATCGACAGTACCTTGGGCTTCGTTTCTTTAGGTAAATTAAATTAGAGTCCTTGCTTCCTCTATAAATTATTAGGATCGAAATATTCAATGGCCAAAAAAATAATACTAGTTCATGGGTTGGGTGGAACTGCTGGTGACACCTGGGGAAGCTTTCCTGATTTTTTAAGGCAGGACAAAGACATTGGGTATGATGTCATTTCTTGCGGGTATGAATCCCCTAGCCTATGGAGAATATGGAGGCGAGCTCCAAGTGTTTTAAATATCGCAAATGGAGTGCTTACAGATATCAAAGCACGCTGCGACATAGAAAATGATGACATCATATTGGCTGGTCACAGCTTGGGAGGAGTTATCTTAAAGAAAGTGCTCCTCCTGCTAGAAAATAAACATATCAACCACAAGATTGTAAAAGTTTGTTTTTTTGATGTTCCGCACGATGGCTCCGGTTACGCAAATGCTGGAAAGTATTTGGCTTTTAGAAATCGCCATTTGAAGAGCCTAACTCGAGACTCGGGTGAGTTGGATGATTTAAATGATCAATGGGTAAACAGCGGGCTAAATAGCAAATTGGAAATATTAAGCATCATTTCGGCCAATGATGACATTGTTTCCTCTTCCAGTTCTAAGAGTATTTTTCGCGAGCATGCGATAGAAACAATTAACGACGTTAATCACCGAACGATTGTAAAGCCGGAAAGCATAGAATCTTCCTCTTATATTGTTTTTAAGCGCTTCATTTTAGAGCAGATAACAGTTGCTAGATACAAAAATTCCGCATCTCGTGATCTTGAAGACTGGAAGCGTGTAGAGAGAAATCATAGTTATCACTATGCAAGTGATGAAAAGCGGGCAAGTGATCTGGAAGCTCTAGTTTCTGCATTGGAACTAGAGCGGGCTGTAGTAAGGCTGACAGGAGCATCTGGGTTAGGTAAAACACGCTCGTTATTGAAGGCTATTGATGAGTCACCTTTTATTGACGAAGCTTATGTCCTTGTCTTCAATGCTCCGGGATACGATACAGTCATCAAAGATAGTGTTAAAGCAATGGTTGAAGATTGTGTTCATGGTCTAGTAGTAATAGAGAATTGCAGTATTAGCTTGCATAACCTCTTGGCTAAGGAAGTCAATAAAACTGAGTGCTCTCTTAAACTGGTTACTATTGGTTACTCAGATGAGCAAGTGGATGAGTCTATTCATATTAATCTCTCTCCTTTGTCAGATGAGGCGATAAAGCGGCTTTTGACACCTATTTTGGTTGGTATGGATTCTAGCGAAGTTGAGCGCGTAGCTCGATTTGCTCAGGGTTATCCTCTAATGGCAACTCTTATCGCAGAGCAATACCAAAAAGAGGGGCGGTTGCTTGGTTCGATTGAAAGCAGCTCCGTCGTTAGGAAATTGATTGATGGTGACGGCGGTATTAGGGCTGACGAAAAAGAAGTGCTATCTGCTTGCTCATTATTTGATGTTTTTGGCACTGCTGAGGGGGCGGCTGGAGAAGAGGCTAAGTTTATCGCAGAAAATGTTGCAGGCTCTAATCTAAGGGGCTTCGATCGAGTACTTAGAATATTTACCGGTCGTCAGATCATAAACCGTGCGGGGAGGTACGCTAGGCTGGGTCCTAAACCACTTGCTTTGACATTGGCATTTTCAATATTTGTAATACTATTTGAAATTGTAAGATTCCCTAATAAATTCCCACT
>NZ_CEXLVS010000153.1:0-10190 GCF_982684285.1 Salinicola sp.
CGCACGGATCCGCCTGGGTTCCAGCGCTTCGTCGAAACCGTCGATCTGCATGTCGGAGTTGCGCCGCGAGAGCCGATTGATCGGGCCCAGCAGCCGTTTGATACCGATCACGCAGAGCACCACCACTACCAGCATGCCGATCGCCAGCCAGGGCAGTAGCTGCAGCGCCAGGTACCAGAGCTGATCGTAGGCGCCGGCTCGTTCCGACTCGACCCTGATGCTACCTAGCGCCGACCACCCGCCGCTGATCTCTCGCTCGCTGACGGCGTTGGGCAACGCCACCACACGCTGGAACCACTGGGGCGTGTCGCTCTCGCGCCGGGAGTCGATCACCAAGGGCTCGTCTCGCCCCACCGCCTCGAGGCGAAGTCGACGCACCGACCCGCCATCGGCCGCCGCCCGCATGAGCGTTTCCGCACTGATCCAGTCGCCGATCTCGACGAAAGGCACCAGGGACAGGCTCAGCGCCTGGGCGAGATTGTCGACGTCGGCTTGCTGGCGATCGGCCAGCGAGGCTCGCGTCTGGTGCACTTCGATCGCGAAGATACCGGCCGAGAACAGGAACAGCAGGCCGACCATGATCGCGATCGAACGTCGGAACAGGCTCATGGAACTCTCCTCGTCAGCCCTGCGGGCGGTCGTTGGCAGGGTTCGCCCCGGGGTAACGATCGCCTGCGTCACCGATCATGCCGGTGTCCACCTGAAGCGTGTCCAGCAGTTGACCGGTCGCGGACAGCAGCCGGTAGTTGGCCTGACGTAGCGCGAACTCCGCCTGGACCCGGGCCTGCTGGGCGTCATAGAGCTCGGTCTCGCTGTCGAGCATGTCGAGCAGCGTGCGGCGACCGATGTCGAACTGCTTGCGGTAGTTGACCCGGGTCTGCTGACTGGCTTCCACGTGCCGATTCAGGAACGGCAGCTGGCTGGTGACGTAGTCGCGCGCGTTCCAGGCCAGCCGCAGCTCGTCGCGAATCTCGCGCAGGGAGCGGTCGCTGTCGTAGCGCACGGCACGCAGCGCCTCTTCCCGGGAGTGCATCTCGGCGGTGTCGATGCCGCCGCGATAGAGATTCCACGACATCACCAGGTCGGCGCTCCAGTCGTCCGCGTCATTGCCTTCGTAATCGTAGTCGCGGCTGGCCAGCCGGCTCGCCTCAGCACGAAAGGTAGGCAGAAAATCGCCACGTTCGGCGGCGACCTCGTGGCGCGCCGCATCGATCGAGCGCGATGCGGCAATGACCAGGGGGTTGTTCGCCGTCGCCATTGCCATGGCAGCGTCGAAGTCGCCGGGCACGTCGTGCATGTCGACGTCATCCGGCAACGTCAGATTCCTGGGCGACTCGCCGACATAGCGGATGAACGCGGAGACGGCGTCGTCGAGATTGTTGCGTGCGGCGATCAGGCTCGCCTGGGCCTGGGCCAGGCGACCCTCGACCTGGCTGGTGTCGGTGGCGGTGCCGGCCCCCAGCTCTTCGCGACGACGAATGTCGGCCGCGATGCGCTGGTGAGTGTCGACGTTGCGCTGCGCCAGCTCGAGCAGGCGCTGCGATCGCAGCACATCGAGATAGCTCTGGACCGTTACCAGCCCCACCTGATTGGCGGCAGCCGCGACCTGCCAGCGCTGATAGTCGCTCTCGGCATCCGCCTGGCGAATACGCTCGATCGTCGTGTTGCCGTCCCAGATCAGCTGCGACAGCGTGAGATAGGCGCGCCGGTAACTGTGGGGATCGCTGGACTGCGAGATACCATCGATCTCGCTCTCGTTCTCGCCATAGCCGACGCGCGCTTCCAGATCGACCGAGGGCAGGTAGGCGCCCCGCTGCGCCCTGGCGTCCTCCAGGTTCTGCTGATAGCGCGCCATCTCGGTGCGCGTGCTGGGATACTCCATGACCGCCTGCGTCACCGCCTCGGTCAAGGTTTGCGCCTGAGCGCTACCGGCGAGCGTTGCGATACCGGCGGACAGAACCCATCTCTTCATCATCACGCTTGTGTCACCCCTTTCTTGTCTCGCTGCGCGCTCAACGTTCACGCATCGCGCCCTGCTGCGCCCGGAGTATCGGTTTCAACAGGTACTGCAAAATGGTCTGCTCGCCGGTAACGATGTCTACCGTGGCCTGCATGCCTGGAATGATCGCCAGGTCGTCGACGTTCTTGCCCAGATGGTTGCTGTCGGTGCGGACCGTCACCTCATAGAAGGTATTGCCCTTCTCGTCCTCTTCGGTGTCCGGGCTGATACGCATGACCTGCCCCTTCATGCCGCCGTAGATGGTGAAGTCGTAGGCGGAGAGCTTCACCGTCGCCGGCTGGCCGACACGAATGAAGCCGATGTCCCGCGGCGCGATCCTCGCCTGGACCAGCAACTTGTCCTCGATCGGCACGATCTCCATCAGGCTCGCACCGGGATCGACCACGCCGCCGATGGTGTTGACGTTGATCGACTGCACCTTGCCGCGGACCGGTGACGTGATCAGCGTGCGATCGACACGATCCTGGAGACTGACACGCCCCTGCTGAAGACTGTCGAGCTTGTTTCGCACTTCGGTCAGGGCATCGGCGCTTCGCGACCGGAACTGCGCGGCGACGTCCCGACGCTTGCTGATCGCTTCCTGCAATTCGGACTGCTTGGCCGGGATCGACAGTTGCGCGGACTCCAGCTCACCGCGCTGGTCATTGACCTGACGCTGCAGATTGAGCAGATCGACCTGGGAGACGATGCCTTCCTTCACCAGCGGAGCGGTGATCCCCAACTGCTGACGCGACAGCTGGTAGCTGCGCGACAGCGATTCCGCCTTGGCCCGCAACTCCTGCAGTTCCTGCTGGCGCTGCTGAATCTGCGCGGCCGCCTGATCGAGCTGGGAACGCAAGCCATTGATCCGCTCGTTGTAGGCGCTGGAGGCAGCACTGTAGATATCCTGATTGGTCTCCTCGAACTCATCACTGAGCGGGATCGGTCGAGACGACACGCTGACCTGATCCCGCCACTCCGAGGCGTCGGGCGACACCGTGACCGAGGCGAGTTCCGCCTGGTACTGCGCCACGGACGCCTGCAAGCCGGCCAGGGTCGAGTTGCGCTCCGCCAGGTCAGAGGTCGCTCGCGTCGGGTCGATCCGCGCCAGCGGCTGGCCAGCCTCGACCAGATCACCCTCGTCGACGTAGATCTCGCGAACGATGCCACCTTCCAGGTTCTGGATCGTCTGCAGCCGGGAGGAGGGAACCACCTGCCCGGTGCCACGCGTCACCACCTCGATACTCGACAACCCCGCCCATACCAGAAATGCGATGAAGGCGGCCAGCAACACCCAGATGATGATGCGCGAGCGCCATGGAGTCGCCAGCAGCGTGGCGGCACTGGCGTCGTCGGCAAGCTCCAGCTCCCGCGCGTTCGGCCGTGGCCACTTGACGACGTTATCCGCGCTGGCCATGGCGCACCTCCTGCGGGCCGTCGGCCTGGGGCATTGTCGAGTTTGCTTCAGCGGGAGCCTGGACGCGGCCCTCGTTGAGCGCCTTGAGGACGGCCGCCTTGGGGCCGTCGGCAATCACCCGGCCGGAGTCGAGCACGATGATCCGATCGGCCACCTCGAGCATCGAGCTCTTGTGGGTCACCAGCACCAGGGTCTGGCTGCGGGGAAGATCCCTCAGCGTGCGGCGCAGCAGCGCCTCAGCGCGGTTGTCCATATAGGAGCCGGGTTCGTCCAGCAGCAGCAGCGCAGGGTTGGTCAAAATCGCCCGGGCCAGCAGCACCGCCTGACGCTGACCACTGGAAAGCAGCCGGCCGCCCTCACCGATCTGGCGATCCAGGCCATCGGGATCGCGCCGGGTGAATTCGCCCACCCCGGCGATGTCCGCCGCACGCTGGACCGACTCGTCACTGGCGTAGGGTTGGCCGAGGATGATGTTGTCGCGAATCGAGCCGAAGAACAGCGAGCTGTCCTGTCCAGCAAATCCGATATGGCGACGCACGTCCGCGGGATGAATCTGGTTGATGTCGAGACCATCGATTCGCACGCTGCCCGCGGTCGAGCGATAGAGACCGCTCATGAGCCGCTCGACGGTACTCTTGCCGGCCCCCATCCGGCCGATGATCGCGACCCGCTCCCCCGGCTCGATGGTGAACGAGACGTCGGTCAGCACTTCCGGGGACTGCTCGCCGTAACGAAAACCGACGTGGTCGAACTCGATGCGCATGTTGAGCTTGTCGCGATGGACGTAGTTCTTGGCCTCGTCGACCTCGTCGGGCAGATGCATGATCTGGTCGATCGCCGCCATGGCGCTGCGGGTCTGACCGAAACGGGTGATCAGCAGCGCCATCTGCGCCAACGGCTGCAGTGCCCGGCCGGTCAGCATGACGGCCGCGATCAGACCTCCCATCGACAGCTCGGCGTTGCCGATCAGGTAGACCCCGAGTACCACCAGCGCCACGGTGGACAGTTGATTGACCGACATGGTCAGCGACGATACCGAGGTGGAGAGGTTGCGGCTCTTGACACCCCACTTGGCGATCTCCCCCACGGCCCGCTCGTAGCGGCGCTGGGTCTCTCCCTGGGCATTGGCAAGCTTGATGCTTTCCAGGCCCGCCACGCTCTCTACCAACCGCGCGTGTTTTTCCGTCGCCAGTCGCGAGCCCAGCTCGATCGAGCGTTTCAGCGGCCACTGGATGATGATGCTGTAGCCGATCAGGATCAGCAGCGCGACGATCGGCACCCAGACCAGCGCACCGCCGACGATCCACACCACCAGCAGGAACAGAATCGCGAACGGCAGATCGACCAGCATGGTCATCGAGGTGAAGAAATCGCGAACGGAATCGAACTCCTGCAGATGCTTGACGAAGGCGCCCACCGATACCGGGCGCGCCTCCATCCGCAGATTCATCACCTTGGCAAAGATCTTGGCGGACAGCAGCACCTCGGACTTCTTGCCCGCCGTATCGAGGAACCACGACCGGACCTGGCGCATCAGCAAATCGAAGCCGACGATGATCGCCATCCCCGTTGCCAGCACCCAGAGCGTATCGAAAGCGAGGTTCGGCACCACCTTGTCGTAGACGTTCATGGTGAAAAGCGGTGCCGCCAGGGCGAACAGGTTGATCAGCAGCGAGGCGATCAGGACGTCACGATAGATCGGCGTCGAGAGCTTCAGCGTCGACCAGAACCAGTGCCCTTCGGCGAGCTTGATCGTCTCCGGGGCGCGGGCGTCGAAGCGGTGTTCCCGGCGAGCGTAGATCACCTGGCCGGTGGCCTGCTCGATCAACGAGTCCATGTCGACGGTCTGGGTGCCTTCAGCCTCCGGCAGGTAGACCGTCGCCTGCTTGCGCTCGGCATCGCGCTCCAGCATCACCACGGCGCGCCGGCCCTGCAGGATCACGATGCAGGGCAGCAGGATATCGGCCACGCGGTCGGCGCGCTGGCTCACCAGCTTGGCCGAAAGTCCGGCCCTCTGCGCCGCCCGCGGTACCAGCGATAGCGTCAGCCTGCCGTCGTCCAGCGGCAAGCCGTCGCTGATCACATCGGCCGATTTCGGCGTACCGTGATGCCGGGAGAGAAAGACCAGCGCACCCAGCAGCGGATCGATCTCCTTCTCTCCGGCAGGATCCGGACGAAGCGGTGTCGGTTCATCAACCAAACCAGTGGTCTCCTATCATTCGGCGGCGGACCTCAGCCGTCGAGATTGGTCTTGAGATTGCCGTGATCCAGCAGCGTCTTGATGATTTCGGTATCCGAGCCGCCGAGCGTTGTCATGTCGACGTTACTGAAGACGATCTTCTGCGTCACGGCGCCATCCGGGCCATCGGTCTTGATCTCCAGCGTCGAGCCGCCGCTGGTGGCGCTACCCGGGGCCCCATTCGCTTCGCCCTTGACGAAGTGGAGATACTGGGAGGCCAGCGATGCCAGCGCCGAGTTGGAGAGCGTGCCCGAACCGACATCGAGCATGTCGGACAGATCGACCACATCGCCACCGGCACCGCTCTTGAAGTCGGTGACCCGATCGACAGCCGGTGTCGCCGAGGAGCCCTGATCGCCGCGCATCCAGGCAAAGGTATCGCTGCCGTCGCCGCCCGTCAGGATATCGTTGCCCTTTCCACCTTCGAGACGGTCGGCGCCAGCGCCGCCGTCGAGGGTGTCGTTACCGACGCCACCGAGCAGGCGATCACGACCGGCACCGCCACTGAGCGTATCGTTGCCCTCGCCTCCCCGCAGGATGTCGTCGCCCTCTCCGCCGGTGAGAATGTCGTTGCCCTTGCCGCCGATCAGCACGTCGTCGCCCTTGCCACCCTGGAGCATCGTGCCGCTGTCGTTGGCCATCAGGGTGTCGTCGCCGTCGGTGCCGGTCAACGTCTGCCCGCGATGATAGTCGACGGTCACCGCCGCCGTGTCGGTGGTGCCATCGCTGTCGGTCAGGGTATAGCTGGAGGTCAACGTTGGATTCTGTGGATAGCCAATCCGCATGGTCAGATCGTAGTTCTCGGCCCCCAGGCCAGGATTAAAGAGTGTTGCATTGGCATCCTGGACGTTTTGGACCGTGATGGTGTAGTTGCGATCAACACCACTGCGGTTTGTAAAAGTTCCGCCATCGGCGAGCGATATATCGGTTCCCCCTTCTGCTCGATAAGAGAGTGCAACGCCTGCTGCTGCCGTAGTCGACAGTGTCATTGACTCGCCCGCACGCAGAGTCAACGTCATGGTATCGCGAGCATTCGCCCCGAAAGAGGGGAACAATAACCCCGTCGCACCCGCCAGATAACCGCGAACGATGGTCGTGGCAACGTTGGCGGGCTGATTCGCGATCGAAAAGCTGTTCCGATTGAGCGCAAAATTGTCGCTGTTGGTAAACGACTGCGTCTGCACGCTCGCCGCGGTGAAATCGGCCGCGCGATCCTTCCAGCCGGTGGTCAGCGTCAACCCGTTGGTAGTCGCCGTGGTGTCAGCCTTGATCGTGTCATTGGCAAGCAGTGCGTCGGCACCGATGGTCAGAGCCGGACTCAGAATATTGGTGATGATATGGTCGTCGCTGGCAACGGTGACGCCGCTCTTGACGTTGATGTTCATGACGCCACTGGCCGTATCGCCATCGCTGTCGCTCAACGTATAAGGGATGGCGTCGACACCATAGCTGCCGAGCTTGGCCGTGTAGCGATAGCTGCCGTCATCCATGTCCATCACCAGCTTGCCGCCCAGTGAAGTGGTGACGCTGAGCGTGTGAGCGCTGCTGTCGACGGTATAGGATGCACTGCTCGACGAGGCGGTAATGGCCCCACTGCTCTTGTCGAAGCTGTAGGTCACGCCATCGACGACCACACTCTTGACGTAGCCGCCGTCCCCACCGAAAGACGATAGCCCATGCTCGCCGCCGCTCAGCAGACCATCCTGCAACAGCGGCATCTGGACCGTGCCACTCACGATACTCGACAGCATATCGAGGTTGGTGACGACCACCGCATCGGTGTCGTCCCCCGTGCGGCCATCGTAGGACACCGGGTTGAGATGGGTCTGACTCACGTCGCCGCCGATCCCCAGCGCCAGCGAGTCGATGCCATTCTTGCCGAGGAACGCCTTCCAGGCCGCCTCTTCATTGGCATCGATACCGTCGCCCCGATTGACGTCCACGGTATTGCCGGGGTTGGTCTGCGATGCTGTCGGATAGGCGCTCGACAGCGTGGGTGCGCCGTCGGAGAAGAAGTAGGAGACGTTCTGCACCTCGCCGGTCAGCTTGCCACTGCCCTTCCAGGCGGTCTGGGCGTTGCTCAGCGCATAGTCGTAGTTGGTACCGCCACCGACCTCGAGCGCATCGACCGCCTTGAGCGCATCGGAGACCGTCATCCACTGCTTGGGTGAATTGTCGAGCTGATCGGAGAACGGTGCCAGCGCCACCTTGACGTTGCCGATGTCGTCGTACTTCGTCAGCATCTCCTTGATCGACTGCTGGAGCACCTGAAGGCGTGTCTGCTCGACGCCGCCAACGGTCACCTTGTCGTTCATGCTGGCCGAGGTATCCACGACCAGCAGCACGTTGGTGTTGATGGCGCCCTGGACGAAGCTGATCGCGCGGGTTTGTGCCACTGGCGAGTCATCCTCGACGGTGACCCCGATCGTGGAGTTGGCGGTGATGCTGCCATCGCTGACCTTGACGCCGAGATTGAAGCTTAGCGTGTCCTCGCCCTTGCCGGGATGGTCGAGGCCGGCCTTCAGGGTCACCTGATACTGCCCGTTGGCATCAATGGTCGCGCGAATCACCTCCTTGCCACCGGCCGAGCCGATCAGCGTGCCGCTGTCGCTGCCGCTCCAGGTGATCGCGGCGCCCCCGGAGCTGAGCCCCCCGGTCGGCGCGGTCAGGGTATAGGTCAGCTTGTCGCCATCGACATCCGTCGCCAGCACGCGTCCGCTTGCCGTCGCCGCATCCGTCGTATCGGAAATTCCCTTCGTGTCAGGCATGCCACCTGGCAACCCCTCCTCGGAGACGGTGGCGCTGTAGCCCTGGGCCGCGACCACCGGCGCATCGTTGACAGCATGCACGGTGACAGGAATCGCCACGGTGGTCGTCGCGCTGTCGCCGTTGCTGCCCTCGGTCGAGGTGACCTCGGCGGTCAGGTTGATCGTACCGTTGTAGTTGGCGGCCGGCTTGAGCGTCAGCGTGTTGAGATTCCAACCGCTTAGATCCACGCTGGTTTGCCCGCTGCTGCCGACGACGGTATGACTGCCATCGCTCAGGGTGGCACCTGCCGGAATACCGCTCAGCCTGACGCTGCCGAGCGTCTCCGAGCCGTCGGTATCGGTCAGTGCCGCGGCGATCTTGGACAGGTGGATGACCGAGTCCTCATCGCCTTCGTTCATGGCGTAGAGCTGATAGTAGCCGTTGCCATTACCATCGCCGCCGAGCAGCCCGGAGTGGTTGACGTTGGCGGCGTCGAGCGCGCTGGCATCCTGCATCAGTACATAGTTGGCAGTGTTGAGCGGGACTGCAGTGCCACCGTTGACGCCGACATTGAGCGTGTAGTTTCCGGCACCGGCCTGATTGTGATGATAGAGATCCAACGTGTAGTAGCCGGTCACCGTCGGTGTGTAGCTGCCGGAATAGTTGCCGGAACTACCGCCCCACGTCCCCTGAGCGACGACATTACCGCCGACGAGCACGCGAATACTGTCGTCTCCCGAGCCACTGAAAGCGTAGGTTTTCCCGGCCTCGAGATAGAGCAATCCCGACAGATGCGTCCCGGTGCCGGCGACCACATTGGCGTTAGCGGCCGTCGTGACGTTGCCACTGCTCGCCGGCGTGCCGGCGCCGTCGATGGCCGCCTGCATGACCTTGGGATCGGCCCCGTTGCCGTTGTTGCCAAGCGTCGTGATCGAGAAGGTCTCGCGCAGCAGGCCCTGGCCGTTGGCGCTGTTGCCACTCAGGGTGAGCGCGGGTGCGTCGGCCAGCGCAGTGACGTTGATCGTGGCCGTCGCCGGCGTCGCATCCATGCCACCTTGATTGTCGGTCGCCGTGTACTTGAGCGAGGTGGTGCCCGACCAGTTGGCATCGGGCTTGAAGTAGACCGTCGCCCCATTGCTGCTGGCCGCCAGCGTCGCCCCGGCGGTCAGCTGCTGGGTTCCTGCCGCGTCGCTGTAGAACCTGCCGTTGGCCCCCAGGGCGGCGATCTGGAAGCTCGCGATCGAGCCATCGACGTCCGTACCCGACAGATTGACCGCGATCAGCGGTGACGGATCTTCGGTGCCGGTGACACTGACATCCCGCGCCTCCGGCAGCTCGTTGGTACCCACGATGGTCACCGAGATCGTCTTCGCCGTGCCATCGAGGGTGGTCACGGTGAAGTTCTCGACCTTGCTCTCACCCGCTTTCAGATACTGCACGGCGCTGTTGGCAACGCTGTAATTCCAGTTCCCCCCGGCGGTGATGGCGAGCGTACCCAGGGTGCCAGCGGCGGCACTGGCGCTACCCGGCACGAAGGCACTCTGGGCATAATCGGCGTCGGTGACCGTCAAGGCACCGCTGGTCGTCAGGTTACCCGAGGTATTGACGTTGCTGTCCTCGGTCACCGAGCCGGTAGCGGCACCGGTGATGAACGGCACATCGTTGGTGCCGGTCACCGTCACGGTCAGTGTCGAGGTAGCAGTGCCGCCCTGGCCGTCGCTGACGGTGTAGCTGATCTGCGTCTTGTCGGTCTGCCCCGCGGCCAGACGATCGAATGCCGTGCCCGG
>NZ_CEXLVS010000154.1:0-2810 GCF_982684285.1 Salinicola sp.
AGCGCGAAGCGCACGCCGGACACGCCCTGGCAAAGCGACTGCAGGCGAGCGGCGAGCACCGCGCGCGCGGCCTCGGCGTCGAGGAAACGACCCAGCCCGCAGCCATGGAACGTATACAGCTGACGTGGCAGCGCCTCGACCTGGGAGAGCGGAATCGCGGTGACGCAGGAGTCGCCGTAGCCGGTGGTGATGCCGTAGATCTCCCCTTCGCGATCGAGCAGGCCGTCGACGATCGCCGCTCCCCGATCGATTCGCTCGCGCCAGAGCGGATCGGCGTCGAGCCTTGATTCCACGCGGCGCTCGGCCAGGGCGACGATCGATTCGATGGATAGCGGCTCTGGGCCGAAAGTGACCGGCGGGGTGTTCGGGGACATGCGGCGGCGTCCGATTGGGTTCATGGATCGCCGAGTGTAGCCGCGAGCAAAGGCTCGCGGCCAGCGGGAGCGGACGGGAAGCGCTTCCCGGTGGGCTTATTCGGGGCGGGTGGCGGTGTAGAAGAAACGCACCGAAGGTTCGGCGGCGAGCAGCGGGGCGGAACCCTCCTTGAACGGCGCGTAGTGCGGCATCTGGGTGTGATGCTCGAAGGCGGCGCGGTCGCGATAGACCTCGTGCAGCACGACGATATCCTCGCTGCCCTCCGGCGTCAGCACGTCGAAGGCGAAGCAGCCCTCTTCATTGGCCAGGGACTCGCTGGCGTCGTTGTGCGCCAGCGCCAGAAAGGCCGGGACTTGCCCAGCCTTGACCTGGAATTCGGCGATGACCACGAAATGGGTGGTGTCGGCCATGGGAATCTCCTTTGGGGGAATGGATGTGTTGCAGGCAGTCTAGGCACGCGACGGCGGGGGGCGAAAGCCGCCGGCCCTGTCAGTCAGTGGACGCGAGGTGCCTCGCCCATGCCGAGACGCTCCTGGAATTCGGCCACCGCGCTCTTGAGCAGTTCCAGCAATCCGGGAATCAGCGCCACGCCCTGATCCGGCCCCTCGACGAACTGCTCGACGCTGACGTGCACGGCTTCGTTGTGCACCACCAGTTTCGCGGCTTTCAGGGTATTCATCACCTCGTTGGCGGTTTCCAGTAACAGAATCCGGGTGGTGGTCTCCGCGGCCTGCCATACGCCGGGCAGCATCAACTGGAAGAACGCCGGCTCGTCGGCGGCGACGACCAGCACGAATTCCAGCTGGTCCTGGCGTATGCGTGCCGCATGGGTGTCCATCGCCTCGATGTCGATCTCCATGGCGCGCAGCTGTTCGATGTAACGCTGGAGTGGTGCGTTGGATTCCTGTGCTGTATCGGCTTGCATTAGTGCGCTCCGGGCAGAGTCGTGTCTTGGGCGCGGCGGCGCCAACGACATTCATTGTAATGCAGGACGCCGCGGAAGACGGGCTTGATCGGCCGGGTCCGATTCAGGGCTGTATCCTGGACGGATTGAGGATCGTGGCGCCAAGTCTCTCGAACGGTTCGATCCGCTCATCGGTAGCGTCGGTGATCAGCGTCCAGCGTGGCGGAAAGGCGGTCCAGTGCTGCTGGCTCGCGCGACCCAGCTTGGTGGCATCCGCCATCACGTAGACTTCGGCGGCGCGGGCGATCATCGCCTCCTTGAGCCACGCCTGTTCCGGGCTGGCTTCGCACAATCCGAGTTCGGTCACGCCATCGGCGCTGAGAAAGAGCCGGTCGACAGTCAGCCTCGCCAGAGCGGCATGCGCCAGTGGGCCGTAGGCGGTCATGCTCGAGGCGCGCAGATCGCCCCCCAGCACGGTCGTATGACCCTCCGGCAGGTTCGTCAGCCACGTCAGTGCCGCCATGTTGTTGGTGACCACGTGAAGGCCGCGTCGCTCGTTGAGCCGTGCGGCCAGTGCGGTCGTCGTGGTGCCGCCATCCAGCAGCACGGTGTCGTGATTCTCGATGCAATCCAGCGCGCAGCCCGCCAGACGCGCCTTGACGTCGCCCTGGCGCGTGCGTCGCTGCTCCAGCGTCAGCTCCGGTTCGCGATGGCCGATGTGAGCTGCCGCACCGCCATAGGTGCGCACCAGCAGGCCCTGGTCGGAAAGCGCGCCCAGATCGCGCCGGGCGGTCGCTTCGGAAATCCCGAAATGCTGGCAGAGGGCCTCGATGCTGGTGATGCCGGAGAGCACGGCATCCAGCATGGCCTGGCGGCGTTTGGCGACTTTCATGGCGGTGTCCCGTGTTCAGTTATAGCGACATTACGGCATAAGCGGCGTGGTGTTAAAGGAGGGCGATGAGGTGGCCGTCCGGCTGTCGGTTCAGCGATGTTAGTTCGACATTTTGATCAAATCGAGCATTACCGGAAGAGATATTTCCTGCCTCTTTCGCGGTCGGGTAGTGCATCAGTCCGTCTCTTTTTGCCAGCAAGGTCGCGATTCGCGTTGTCCCTTAGCCAAGAGTCTTATTGCCACTCAAGATCGAATCGATCATTTTTGGTTTGCTCTTTGCGCTTTTATGATCGTTTCGATCGAAAGCAGGCGGGGAGCGATTCGAGAATATCCGAAGCCGTCGATGGTAGCTGAAGCGAGAGACGATGTGATTCGAAAAAAGACGGATTGCCAGCTTGCGCTGTTCCTGATGCTGTTTTGCGCCTTTGCCGCATGGCGCACGACGCTGATTCCAGCTTCCGGTACCGGCACCCGGGCGGGACCGGACTTCTTTCCCTGGCTGGCGATCATTGGCATCGCCGTGCTGGCACTGGCGCTACTGCTGAGGGGACTCAGGACCTCGCCCCGGCCCAAGCCAGAAGCGGGCGCCGGACGCATCGGCTACGGCGTGTTGAGTCTGTTTGCCGTCCTGATGGTGGC
>NZ_CEXLVS010000154.1:2820-10148 GCF_982684285.1 Salinicola sp.
GGCCTATGCCGCCACCTTCGAACGGGTCGGATATCTGCCCAGCACGATCGTGATGTACGTGATCGGCATGCTGCTGCTCAAGGAGCGGCGGGTGGTGCATTTCCTGCTGGTGCCCGTGGCCGTCGTCCTGGGGGTCTATTTCGGCTTTACCGGACTGCTCGATGTCTATCTGCCTTGAGGATGTCGAGGCACCGGAGGTAAGTCGTAACCGACGACCGACATATCGATAACAACGCTAGGAGACGATGATGAAAACGCAGTGGATGAATGCACTGGCACTGGCCGCGGGGATGACCGGCCTGTTCACGGGGTCGGCGACCGCGGCGGACTATCCGGTCAGGCCGATTCAGGTGATCGTGCCCTACTCGGCCGGCGGAGGGACGGACCTTTCCGCGCGGATCATGGCCGACACGATCAAGAAGTATCTGGACAAGCCCATGATCGTGCGTAATCAGCCCGGCGGGGGCGGCTCCATCGGTACCAGTTCGATACTGCACGCGCGCCCCGACGGTTACACGCTGGGGATGGGCGCTCAAGGGCCCCTGGCGATGCTGCCGCACTATGGTGGCGTCGACTACAGCATCGACGACGTCGAGTTTCTTGCGCTGATGGGGCGCAACCTGATGGTTCTGGCAGCCTGTCAGGGCGCGCCGTTCGATGATGCCCAGGGCTTTCTCGACTACGCCGAGGCTCATCCGGGCGAGGTGAGGGTCGGTAACTCCGGTGCCGGCGGAGCGAACCACATTGCCATGGAGGGGCTGGCGAATGCCGCCGGCCTCGAAGTGAAGAGCATGCCTTTCGGCGGTTCCTCCGCTGCCGTGACCGCCTGTGTCGGCGGACATATCGACGGTGTCGTGGCGTCACCGGCCGAGGTGCTGCCGCAAGCAGACAACGGGGGGCTCGAGCCCATACTGGTGATGGAGGACAAGCGCATCGACGTGCTGCCGGATACGCCCGTTCCCAGCGAGTTCGGCATCGACTTCGCCTGGTCATCCTGGAAAGGCGTCATCGCGCCCAAGGGGCTGCCGGAAGCGGTCAAGAAGACGCTGAGCGAGGCGCTGAGGAAGACTTTCCAGGACGAGGATTTTCTCTCCCGCATGAAGGATATGGGGGAATTCGTCGACTATCGCACAGGCGACGCCTACCGCGAGCTGGCGGAGAAAGATTCGAAAACGGCGGAAGCCATCATCCGCAAGCTCGGCATGTATGGCGTCAACCAGCAGTGACTCAGGGCGTTTCCCGCACGGCGACAGGCCGTGTGGGGGCGTCGCGGTATCGACCAGTCGTTCGGAAGCCTAGTCATGGATATTTCACCGCACGTGCTCGCGGTCTTCGACCCCGAAGTGTTATGGACCATCGCCCTGGGGACCCTTGGCGGCATCGTCATCGGTGCACTGCCCGGCTTGACGGCGACCATGGGGGTGGCGCTGCTGATTCCGCTGACCTTCGGCATGGCCCCGATACTGGGATTGAACATGCTGATCGGGATCTATATCGGGGGAATCTACGGCGGCTGCGTCTCGGCGATCCTGCTGCGCACGCCGGGTACGCCCTCGTCCGCCGCGACGGTGCTGGACGGTTACCCGCTGGCGCAAAAGGGTGAAGCCGGCAAGGCACTGGGCATGGCGACCATCGCCTCGTTCGTGGGCGGTATCATCGCTGCCGTGGTGCTGGCGGCCCTGGCCCCGCAACTGGCGACCCTGGCGCTGAAATTCGGGCCGGCGGAGTATTTCGCGCTGGCCGTCTTCGGTCTCACGATTATCGCCAGCCTGTCCCAGGATATCCTCAAGGGCGCTATCGCCGGTCTGGCCGGCATCCTCATCGGCTGCGTGGGCGCGGACCCGATCAGCGGCATCTCGCGCTACACGTTCGGGATCTCGGGCTTCGCCTCCGGATTCGCCTTCACCCCGGCACTGATCGGCCTGTTCGCCCTCTCCGAGGTGTTCTCGCAGATCGAGAAGATCCTGAGCGACCGCGTGGAGCGGATGAAGGTGTCGGGTATCTGGCCCTCGCGCGCGGACCTCAAGGGATCTTTGACCACCATGGTGAGAGGCTCGGTGATCGGGACCTTCATCGGCATCATCCCGGGGACGGGGTCGGGCACGGCTTCCTGGATCAGCTACAACGAGGCGCGTCGCACCTCGAAGACGCCGGAGAAGTTCGGCACCGGCCACATGCCGGGGATCGCAGCGACGGAGAGTGCCAACAATGCGGTCTGTGCCGCGGCCTTGATCCCGTTGCTGGCATTGGGGATTCCCGGCGACGTGGTCACAGCGGTGCTGATGGGCGGTCTGATGATCCAGGGCCTAGCACCCGGTCCGATGCTGTTCCAGCAGCATCCCGACATCGTCGTCGGCATCTTCACCGGGACTTTCGTGGCGACGATCTTCATGCTGGTGTTCGGCCTGTTGGGCATTCGCTTCTTCACCCAGATACTGCGAGTCCCGCGGCGCATCCTGACCCTGGCGATCGTGGTGTTCTGTTTCGTGGGCGCCTACTCGATCAATCTCAACGTCGTCGACCTCTACACCATGGTCGGATTCGGCGTGCTGGGTTACTTCATGCATAAATTCGGTTTCTCCCAGGCGGCGCTCTGTATCGCACTGATCCTGGGGCCAATGGCGGAGTCCAACCTGCGGCTCGGCCTGATGAGCGCCGATGACAATGTCGGCGTGCTGCTATCCGGCCCGATCACCGCGACGTTCCTGATCCTGGCGACACTGTCGCTGCTGTTGCCGCTCTATCGAAGCTATCGCGGTCGCCGGGTAGCGGTTGCCGCCCAATGACAGTCGAGCCGATGTCGCATCGCGTCCTGGAGCGGTCATGAAGCCAAGCTACGCCAGACTGGTCGAGGCGGTTCCGTTGCCACCGATGGCGCTGGTGCGCCAACGGTTCCAGGCCACGGATGTCGATAGCCCGACAGCGGCAGTGCGGGCGGCCATCGATGCCGCCGACATCGTCGACGAGCGCGTCAGGCCCGGCATGTCGATCGCGCTGACGGTCGGCAGTCGCGGTCTCGCCAATCTGCCGGAGCTGGTGAGAGCCATCGTCGATGCGCTGCTGGCCCGGGGTGCCAAGCCCTTCATCGTGCCGTCGATGGGCAGCCATGGCGGCGCCACCGCGGAGGGGCAGCGCCGCGTGCTGGCGCAACTCGGCGTGACCGAGGAGAGCGCAGGCTGCGAGATTCGCTCCAGCATGGAAACGGTGGCGCTGGGCACGCTCGACAACGGGATGTCGGTGCGTATCGACCGGCTGGCTTTCGAGGCCGACGGCATCGTGCTGTTCAATCGCATCAAGCCACACAGCGCCTTTCGCGCCGACAACGAGAGCGGGCTGGTCAAGATGCTCTCGATCGGCCTGGGCAAGCAGTCCGGCGCCGAGAACTGCCACGCCTGGGGGTTCCATTACGTCGGCCGGTTCATCGTCGAGATGGCGAGGGTCAAGCTACGAACCTGCCGGATCCTGTTCGGGATCGGCACGCTCGAGAATGCCTACGATCGTCTCTCCCGAGTCGTCGTATTGCCACCGGAGACGCTGATCGAGGAGGAGCGGATCCATCTTGCCGAGGCGATGCGCAACATGCCGCGTCTACCGCTGGGCCCGCCCGGAGACGCGATGGCCTCGGGGCCTCTCGACGTGCTGGTCGTGGATGAGGTCGGCAAGGAGTACTCGGGCAGCGGCATGGACCCCAACATCACCGGGCGCCCTTCGACCACGGCGATCAGCGGTGGTCCGGACGTGTCCCGGATCGCGGTGCTTGACGTCAGCGACAAGAGCGAGGGCAATGCCAATGGCGTGGCACGTGCCGACGTCATTACCGAGCGGCTGTTCCAGCGCTTCGACCGGGAAAAGGTCTATACCAACTCGCTGACATCGGGCGTACTGATCGCCGCCTCTATTCCCCTCGCCATGCCCGACGATCGCACAGCGATCCAGGCCGCGATCAAGACCTGCGGCTCCCACGATCCGGACGCGATCACGTTGATGCGGATCCCCAACACGCTTCATCTCGAGTATCTCTATGCCTCGGAAGCGCTGCTGCTGTCGCTGCGAGGGCGACCGGGGATCGAGATCGTGCACGAACCGCGCCCCATGCGTTTCGATGACCAGGGCCGGCTGCTGGATTCCTGGCCGCACTGAGTCTCCCGAGGACCTCTCCGTCCGGTCATGGCCGGCGACAGGAACGCGCGATTGCCGCCACTCGCCGACGCTATCGGCGAGTGGCGGCGATGCTCAGGCCGACACCGGATGGCGAGGTGCGCGACCATCGATGACGGCGATCACGTCATCGACGCAGCTCTGGCTCAGGGTCGTCAGCGCGTTCTCGGTATAGCCGGCGACATGCGATGTCGCGATGACGTTGTCGAGCGCGAACAGCGGATGCTCCGAGGCTGGTTCGATCTCGAAGGCATCGACCGCGGCGGCGGCGATCGTTCCCTGGGTCAGGGCATCGTAAAGCGCCGACTCATCGACGATCCCGCCACGCGCCGCGTTGATCAGCACCGCCGTCGGCTTCATCGACCCGAGCCGGGCGGCATCGATCAGGTGTCGCGTCTGTTCGGACAGGCCGACGTGAAGCGTGAGGTAGTCGGCGCGACGGCAGAGTTCGTCCAGCGGCATCAGTTCGACGCTCAGCGCGCTGGCAACGTCGGCATCCGCAAAGGGGTCATGAGCGACCAGGGTCATGTCGAACCCGGCCGCACGGCGGGCGACGGCCTGGCCGATGCTGCCGAGGCCGACGATGCCTAACGTGGCACCGTGCACGTCGCGGCCGAAGTGGCGCGGCCACTCGCCTCGCTTGGTGGCGGTATCGACCCGCGGGATGGCACGGGCCGACGCCATCAGCAGGGCGAAGGTGAAGTCCGCCACCGCCTCGCGGTTGGCGGCGGGCACGTTGGTGATGGTCACGCCGTGCCGTGCGGCGGCGGCAAGGTCGATGTTGTCGACGCCGACGCCGTGCTTCGCGACGATCTTCATCGCCGGTAGCGCGCCCAGCACACGATCGCTGATGGCGTTGAAGGCGACGATGGCGCCGACGGCGCCGTCGGCACGCTCGATGAAGGTGGTTTCGTCGATGTCCGCCGGCAGCGCGACCAGTTCGATGTCGCGAGCCTCCAGCGATTCGATCGGCGCACGGGAATACCTGGCGAAAGAGGGCGAGGTACAGACGATCTTCATGAGCCGGGTCCTCAGAACAAGGTCAGTTGATGGCGCGCGGCAACGATGTCGGAGAGCTCGGGCACGAACTTCTCGCCGTCGCCTTGGGATTCGGCGCTGGCGTAGAGATCGCGGACGGCCCTGGCGACGCCGGCCTCCACGTTCATCGCCTCGGCCAGCGAGGCCAGGTAGCGCGTGTCCTTGTGAGCGTTGGCCAGGGTGAAGCGATGGGCGTTGCGGTCGCGCTCCAGCACGTACTGGAAGAAGGTCTGGTAGAAGCCGCTGTCCATCCGCGAGCCGCGAATGACGCTGTCGAAGGTCTGCGGCGTGATGCCGGCCTTGGCACCGATGGTGAGCGCTTCGGCGAAGATCGCCCCGTAGCCCATGGCGAGGAAGTTGTTGAGCAGCTTCATGGTGTGGCCAGCGCCCACCGGGCCGACGTGGATGATCTTCGACGTCCAGGTCTCGAGAACCGGCCTCACGCGTTCCAGCACGCCATCATCCGCGCCCACGATCGCCTGCAGTTCGCCGGTGTCGGCCTGGGTCGGGGTGCCGCCAAGGGGGGCGTCGATCAGCGTGATGCCGTCGGCGGCGAGCGATTCGGCCAGGCGCCGGGTCAGCGTCGGTTCGGAGGTGGAGCAGTCGACGATCACCAGGTCCTGTCGGTTGGCGCGGCGGGCGCCGGCGCGGATGCCGTCCTCGCCGTCGATGATTGCCTCGACCTGCGGCGCGCCTGTCACGCAGAGAAACACGATATCGCACTCGGCGCCGAGTGCGGCGGCATCATCTACCTCCATCGCACCCTCGGCACGGAGTGCCTCGATCGGCTGACGGTTGCGGTGGGCCAGCGCCTTGAGCGGGTAGCCTGCCTTGAGGATGTTGCGGGCGATTCCGGCGCCCATGAGTCCGAGTCCTGCGAATCCGATGGTTGGCATGTCGCTCTCCTGCTTTGGGAATGGGTGAATTCGATGTCAGGTCGGCAGCGCGGTTCGACGGCTGGCGAGTTCGACGGCCTGGCGTAGCGCCTCGATCAGGCTGCGCTCGTCGGCGATGCCCTTGCCGGCAATATCGAACGCGGTGCCATGGTCGACCGAGGTGCGAACCACCGGCAGGCCGACGGTGACGTTGACGCCCGCCTCGAGCCCCATCACCTTGACCGGGCCATGGCCCTGGTCGTGGTACATCGCCACGACACAGTCGAAGTCTCCGCGGCCGGCACGGAAGAACAGCGTGTCGGCGGGCAGAGGGCCTTCGACGTTCCAGCCGCGCTCGCGCAACGCCTTGATCGCCGGGACGATTTTCTCTTCCTCTTCGCCATAGCCGAACAGCCCGTTCTCGCCGGCGTGGGGATTGATGCCGCAGACGGCGATGCGCGGGTCGTGAATGCCGGCCCGGGCCAGCGTTTCGTGGGCGCGCTCGATGGTCCGCGTGACCAGCTCCGGCTCGATGCGCGCGATGGCATCGATGATGCCGATATGGGTGGTGACGTGGATCACTTTCATCTTCGGCGTCACCAGCATCATCGAGACTTCCTCAGTGCCGGTCAGGTGCGCCAGCAGTTCGGTGTGGCCCGGGAAGAGGTGGCCGCCGGCATGCAGCGCCTCCTTGTTGAGCGGCGCGGTGCAGATCGCGTCGAGTTCGCCGGCCTCGATCAGTTCGACAGTCCTGGCGATGTAGCGATAGGCGGCATCGCCGGCTATCCTGGAGACCTTCCCCCAGGGCAGGTCAGCGGGGATCAGCCCGAGATCGATACACTCGAGGGTGCCGCGTTCGAACCGTGCCTGGGCGGGGGTCTCCACCACATGCAGCTCGAGCGTCGAGCCGACGATCTCCATCGCCTGGCGCAGGCGTCCGGCGTCGCCGATGACCAGCGGCCGGCAGCTGTCGTGGACGGTGTCCTGGGCCAGTGCCTTGACGATGATCTCCGGCCCGACGCCGGCGGCATCGCCCATGGTGATGCCGATGACGGGACGATCGGTCATGTGCGTATCCTCTGTTGAGTCTGGAAAGTGGAGATGGAACCGGTGTCGTGCCAGATCCGCACGAAGGCTTCGGTATCGCCGAAGCCGCCCGCCTTGGTGATCACTTCGAGCGTCCGGCCGTCATGATTCGCATGCATCCTTGCCATCCCGGTGTCGGGCGCATCGACGAGATCGAGCTCGGTGACCTCT